>CBAAAA010000499.1:0-3853 GCA_964658695.1 uncultured Solirubrobacteraceae bacterium
AGGGCTCAAACTGCTCCAGGGTCAGAACGTCGATTTTGCGGCGTGTGACTTCCCTGCTATGGGAACGGAACAAAGCCCTGTCAACGAACGCTACCAGCGCTTCCCCACAGTGGTCGGAGCGGTAGTGGCGGCTTACAATATTCCCGGCTTCCTTGGAGATTTGAAACTGACGCCCCAGGCTCTGGCTGGTATTTATCTTGGCAAGATCAAACGATGGAACGACCCGGCGATAGAGCAGGCGAATCGGGGAACAAGCCTGCCGCCGAACGAGATCGTCGTTGTTCACCGGTCGGAAGGCAGCGGCACTACCTTCATCTGGAGCGACTACCTGTCCAAGGTGAGCCCGGAGTGGCGAGCCAGCGCTGGCCGGGGCAGCACGCTACACTGGCCTGTCGGCATGGCGGCCGAAGGCAATGAAGGTGTCGCCTCACTGATTACCGGGACGCCGAATGCCATAGGCTACGTGGAGTTCATCTACGCGGTGGAACGAAAGCTGCAGATGGCCGCTGTCCAGAATGGCGCTAACAAATTCATTCAGCCAGACATCCCATCGATCACCGAGGCTGCGGCGACGGCTGATGCCTCAAATGACTTCCAGATCTCCATCACGGACGCGCCTGGCGCCCAGGCATACCCCATCGCATCCTTCACCTGGTTCGTGATCCCTGTGCACGTAGTAGATGAGAACAAGCGACAGTCCCTGTATGAGTTTCTGAACTGGATGCTCACGACGGGTCAGCGGCAGGCGGCGGCGCTTGGTTATGTCCCGGTGCCGAAGGATCTGTTGGCGAGAGAGCAAGCGGCGGTTGCCCGTGCGCAGGCGACCCGATAGTGGCGTTGTTTCAGAAGACATTTTCACCTTCTTTAGCACTCGCCAAAGTTGGGCTTCGACTCAGTCCGTCGGATCTTGTAGTGGTGCTCGGGACGCTGGTGCTCTTGTATCTGGCTGCGCGGGCGGGCGGACAATCTTTCGTCGCCTTTCATCCTCCGGACATCATCCCCGCGGTCAGCCTGGACCCACGCGCGCTGCCCGGATATGCGGCCCGTTCAACGCTCCGCATGTTCATTGCGCTGGTCCTGTCGATCTTGTTTACGCTGATCTACGGATATGCCGCCGCGCGCAGCCGGTACGCCGAGAAGGTGCTTGTACCGCTGCTGGATGTTCTTCAGTCGGTGCCGGTGCTCGGTTTTCTTTCTATTACAGTGACGGCGTTTATCGCCCTGTTTCGGGGCAGCCTGCTTGGACTGGAGGCGGCGTCCATTTTCGCCATTTTCACCGGGCAGGCATGGAATATGACGTTCTCTTTTTACCAGTCCTTGCGCACGGTGCCGAAAGAGTTGAACGAAATGACGACGCTCTACCGGCTTTCCAGATGGGAGCGCTTCACACGTTTGGAATTACCGGCTGCCGCGATCGGACTCGTCTGGAACGCCATGATGAGCTTCGGAGGCGGATGGTTTTTCCTGGCGGCCAGCGAGGCGATCACCGTGCTCAACCACAATTACACGCTTCCGGGTCTTGGCTCTTACGTGGCAGCGGCGGTTGCGGCGCAGGACTTTAACGCTCTGGCGTGGGCGATCGTCACGATGATCGCGCTGATTGTTCTGATTGACCAGTTTTTCTGGAGGCCGCTGGTGACCATCGCGGACCGGTACAAACTGGAGCTGAATGCGGGAGAGACGCAGCACTCCTGGGTGGTCGATCTGTGGCGTGATGCACGGCTGCCCTGGGTTGTCGGGCGGCTGTTTGCCAGTCCTTTGAATGCGATGGATGGCGCTTTCGGCCGGCTTACGCGCGCTACCACCCCAAGAGTTGTTGCCGCGCAAACGAAAGAAACCGGGCGGTTTTACAACGTGGTGTTGATACTGGTTGCCGCCGGTCTTGCTTACGCCGCTGCCCACTTCGTCATCTCGGAAGTTGGATTGCGGGAAGTGGGCCATGCGTCGTTACTGGGCCTGGCGACGGCGGCGCGTGTGATGTTTCTGGTGGTGCTGAGCACGGTGATCTGGACGCCCATCGGTGTTGCAGTCGGCTTCTCTCCGAGGCTGGCGCGTATTTCCCAGCCCGTCGTGCAGGTGCTGGCTTCCTTCCCGGCTAACTTTTTGTTCCCGTTTGCGACGCTGGCCTTTCTGCGCCTGGGTGTCAGTTTGAACTGGGGCAGCATTCTGTTGATGGCTCTGGGAGCGCAATGGTATCTGCTGTTCAACGTGATCGGAGGAGCACAGGCGATTCCAAACGATCTGCGTGAGATGGCCGCCAGTATTGGATTGCGCAGGGCTCGTGCGTGGAGGATGTTGATCGCTCCCGGGGTGTTCGGGTCATGGGTCACGGGGGCGATCACCGCCTCCGGTGGAGCGTGGAATGCGAGCATTGTCTCCGAGATGGTCACGTGGGGCCACTCTACACTGACTGCCGCGGGTCTGGGTGCGTATATTGCGGAAGCAACTGCAAAAGGCGATTGGCCGCGGATCGTTCTCGGCGTGGGATTGATGAGCGTGTTTGTGGTCGGCCTGAATCAATTTTTGTGGCGACGGCTGTATGAGCTTGCGGAGACCAAATATCGATTGGGATAAGAACCTTGACGACCTACACAACTGAACCGAGCCTGTTGTCCGCGCGTGGAGTTGCGAAGAGCTTTCCGCTACCGGAGGGAAGAGAGTTGACGGTGCTCGAGAACGTCTCGCTGGATGTGAACGCGGGAGAAGTCGTCTCGCTACTTGGCCGCAGCGGTTCCGGGAAGAGCACCCTGCTGCGGGTTCTGTGCGGGCTGCTGCCGCCCAGCCGAGGTACCGTCCTGGCGAAAGGCAGTCCACTCGCAGGTCCCAATCCCGATGTGGCCATGGTCTTCCAGAGCTTCGCGCTGCTGCCCTGGCTAACAGTGCAGGGGAATGCCGAGCTCGGGTTGTATGCGCGCGGCGTTCCCAAAGCGGAGTGTGAAAAGGCGGCGGTGCAGGC
Source organism: uncultured Solirubrobacteraceae bacterium (assembly GCA_964658695.1). Classification (GTDB taxonomy): domain Bacteria; phylum Acidobacteriota; class Terriglobia; order Bryobacterales; family Bryobacteraceae; genus Bog-105. The sequence goes on from CBAAAA010000499.1 coordinate 2,957, forward strand.
GCTGCGGATGGTCGGTCTCGAAGGGTTCGAAGGGGCGTTTCCTCGCGAGCTTTCGGGAGGCATGCGACAACGGGTCGGCTTTGCGCGGGCGTTTGTGGTGAAGCCTGAGGTGTTGATGATGGATGAGCCGTTTAGCGCGCTGGATGTTCTCACCGCGGAGAACCTGCGTGGAGAAATCAGTGAACTCTGGGAAGCGGGCCAATTTCCAGCAAAGAGCATTTTGGTGGTGACGCACAATATCGAGGAAGCCGTGATGCTGTCCGATCGGGTGGTGATTCTGGGCGCGAATCCGGGCCGCATTCGGGGTGAGTTACAGATCGATATCCCGCGTCCGCGCAACAGCAAGAATCCGCGCTTTGCGGCTCTTGTGGATTACATTTACACGGTGATGACCAATCCGGACGTGGTGGTGGAGGCCGCTCCCATGCCGGGTCAGCCGCCTGCTTCGCCGCGATTCCCGATGCTACCCAACGCGCGCCCAGGGGGAATCAGCGGATTGTGTGAGATCGTACTGGATGCCGGCGGACGTGAGGATCTGCCGAAACTTGCTGACCGGTTGCGGCTGGAAATTGACGATCTGCTTCCTACCGTTGATGCCGCCGCGCTTCTCGGCTTCGCAGAAGTACGCGAAGGCGATGTGCTGCTGACGGAAGCGGGCCGCGAATTTGCGACCTCCGATGTGGCGCGGAGTAGCGAACTCTTTCGCGAGCAGGTTCTCAGCCGTGTTCCCTTTTTCAGGTCTGTGGTCGAGACGCTGAAGCAGCGGGCGAAGGGCGTCAACAAGGAGTTCTTCATCGACATTCTGGACGAACATTTTACGGAGGCCGAAGCACAGCGTCAATTTGAAACCATCATTTTGTGGGGACGTTACGCGCAGCTGTTTGAATATGACGCGAC
>CBAAAA010000500.1:0-3847 GCA_964658695.1 uncultured Solirubrobacteraceae bacterium
CAAGGCCAAACAAGCCGCGGAACTCTTCCAAGTCATAGAAACCGTAGACTCTTCGAAGCTTCTTCGACGCCTCAATGCCATTGCCGGGGAATTGCGGGCGCCTCTCGAGGTGCTGTTCGAAATTAAGCTCTCCCATGAAGAGAATAAAACCGGTGCTCCTGTCGAAGAACTGCCGGAGCTGATGAATGCGGCCGAGGACTGCCCCCATCTGATGATCAGCGGCCTGATGACCGTCCCGCCCTGGTCTGAAAACCCGGAAGACTCCCGGCCCTATTTTCGAACACTTGCTACTCTGTCGAGACAGTACGGATTTTCTACAATCTCGATGGGTATGTCAGGGGATTTTGAGGTTGCCATTGAAGAGGGATCGACAACCATCCGAATCGGAACTGCTCTTTTCGGGCCCCGGCCGAAGCCTTAGCCGCGACCGGTTTGTGAAACGATTCCTTACCGCAGGAGCGATGGGGCTTGTTCTTGTCCTAATCGCGCTACCTGGTCGTGCGCAGGTCGTAAAGCCTGGCCAGCAGGACCCCTACGTGCAGGAGGAAGTTGGCGTCACCATTCCAATGCGGGACGGAATCCGATTGGCCGCTGACATTTATCGTCCACCGGTTCCCGGGCGCTGGCCCACCCTTCTGGTTCGCACCCCATACAATCGCAAATCGAGAGAAATGGCTAGCTATCGTTTCTTTGCTCGCCGCGGCTATGTCGTTGTCATTCAGGACACGCGCGGCCGCTATGCTTCGCAGGGTAACTTCGGCGAGATCGAACAAGAGGGAGCCGACGGTAACGACTCCATCAATTGGATTGCCGAAGAACCCTGGTCAAACGGGCGCGTGGGGATGGTCGGAAGCTCCTACCTCGGTATCGTCCAATGGTGGGCAGCCATTCAGGACAATCCCCATCTACTCACCATCAGTCCCGTCAACTCTGGCGACGACGAGTATCTGGACCGCTTTTACTCTCCTGGCGGCGCACTGAAGCTTGGACACCGGCTGCTGTGGGTGGCGGAAAACTTCACGCCTCCCGCGCAGATCCGTCCGTCTTTTGGCTCCTACATTTTTCACCTGCCCGTAAGGACCGCCGATATCGCAGCACTGGGCAGGCCGTCCCCGATCTGGCGTGACGCCCTTGCGCACCCGTCTTACGATTCCTTCTGGAAAGATCTCAGCATTCGGGAGCATCTGAAGATGGTCAATATCCCTGTACTTTCGATGGGTGGGTGGTTCGATAATTACTCGGAAAGTCAACTCGACGCCTATGCGACCTTACTGCACAGCGGGCGTTTTGTTGAGACTTGGATCGGTCCCTGGGCCCACGACCCCATGCTGCAATTCTCCACGCGAGACTTCGGTCCGGAGTCCGACATACGGGTACGGGCCCGGCAGTCCGACTGGTTCGATCGATGGCTCAAGAAACCGGCTGGAGAAACGGGACGTCCCTCCGGCGGAGGGATTCTGCACCTGTTTGTGATGGGCCCTAACGTCTGGCGAGAAGAGCATGAATGGCCGCTTGCCCGCACCCGCTATACTCCGCTCTACTTGAAGAGCGCCGGCGGAGCAAACTCAGTCTCCGGCGATGGTCTGCTGCAGTGGCATGCGGCTGTGCGGGGTTCAAAGCTCGATTCGTTTGTCTATGACCCGAAGAACCCGGTGCCGACCCTCGGGGGAGCCATTTGCTGCAATCCCAACGTTCTTCCTCCCGGCCCTTTGGATCAGACGCCGGTTGAGCGCAGGTCGGATGTCCTGGTTTACACATCACGGCCGCTGCGCGAAGACGTCGAGGTTACCGGTCCGGTTCGCGTCGTACTCTACGTCGCCACCTCGGCGAACGATACCGATTTCACCGCGAAGTTGGTTGACGTCCAGCCGGACGGAAAGCCGTTGCTGATCTGCGATGGAATCCAGCGGCTCCGTTACCGCTTGTCGCTCGATAAGCCCGTCTTCGTCAAGCGCAATACCGCCTATCAGATCAACATCGACGCGGGTGTCACCAGCTATGTATTCGCGCCCGGACACCAGATTCGGCTCGAAGTGTCAAGCAGCAATTTTCCACGCTTTGATCGCAATCTGAACTCCATGCGGCCAAACGCAGACGAGATAAGAATCTCGAAAGCCCGGCAGACTATCTATCACGACAGTGTCTATTCTTCGGCGATCATATTGCCGGTGATCCCCAAATCTGGCGTCAGCCGGGGCAATTGGCGAGATGTTAGCCGGCGGCGACCGTTATCGCTCCGGCCGCGATAAGCAATCCTCCTACCACCTTGCCCCACGTCAGTTTTTCTCCCAGGAACACAGCGCCGGCTACAATCACCAGCGAGACACTCAACTTGTCAATCGGCGCCACTCGGGACGCCGGCCCAAGCTGCAATGCCCGGAAATAGCACAACCACGAAAGCCCGGTAGCGAGGCCTGACAGGCCGAGAAATAGCCACGTGCGGTTGGAAGGTACCTGGAATGGCTCGCTCCCACTGAAGCCGTAAGCAATCATCCAGGTAAATACCAACACTACGCTGGTTCTGACAGCGGTGGCGAAGTTGGAATCTATCCCTTCCACTCCTAGTTTCGAGAGGATTGCGGTTGCCGCGGCAAAACAGGCGGAGAGCAGCGACCAGAAAAGCCAATTCATTGGTGAGCCATCGAAAGAGTGCGATAAATCTTCTTGCCTATCGTCATACTGCAGTGAGTCGGATACGAAAGTCTCTTAACGGGAGCTTAAACTGTAACGACGTCTTCGCACAGGCCGAGACAGCCCTGCGGCGACGCCGGGTAGAAGAGGCGCTCAATCTTTACAGAATAGCGGAGGCCGAGGGCTTTGACGCTGACGCATGTTGCGGCGCACGTTGGGTGTGCCACATGCTTCTTGGAGACTTCGCCTCGGCCTGGCGGGAAAGCGACGACATCGATGCTCGCAGCCGCCCGGATTCCAATCGCTTCTGGGATGGCAAGTCGCTGCGCGGCAAACACGTGATTGTGCGCTGCCTGCACGGGCTGGGGGACACAATCCAATACATCCGCTATGTTCCTCAGTTGCGCAGGCAGGTAGCCACGTTGACGATTGAAACGCAGCCGGCGCTCAAGCTGCTGATACAGGAATCCGGCTTGCTGGAACGCGTCATCACTTGGGGTGAGCCGGAACCATATTGGGATCGCCAGATTGAAGTGATCGAGCTCCCCCGAATTTTCGACTCCGCCATTGATACCATCCCTCAGAACGTTCCCTATTTGAAAACCGTCCCGCGGGGCGGCTTGCAACCAAATTCCGGCAAGCTTCGCGTCGGTTTAGTCTGGGCATCCAGCAGGTACAATCCTGCCCGGTGCATCCCGCTTACAGACCTGTCACCTTTGTTCGAGGTGACCGGGCTGGATTTCTACAGCTTTCAAGCGGGCGACAACAGGGACGAGCTTGAGGGCACGGATTTCCCGATCCAGGACGCCTTCGATCGGTCCGGCTGCATTCAGGCCGCCGCAAACGGATTGGCCGGCATGGATCTTGTGATTACTGTGGACACCATGATGGCCCATCTGGCAGGAGCGTTAGGAATGCCGGTTTGGATGCTGTTGCCCTTTCAGGCGGACTGGCGATGGATGCTGTCTCGCAGCGATTCGCCCTGGTATCCGACCATGCGGCTGTTTCGGCAGCACAAAGAAGGCGATTGGTCAGGTCCGGTCCGCGAAGTTCAAGCTGCCCTTCAATCCCTAATTTCTAACCGTCAGCGATCCATTTCCGGAGCGGGTTCAGAGGCTTCCACAGCCGGGGCCGCATGAAGCGGTTCCTGAGACTCAGGTGCAGGTCCTGGCAGCGTGCAGAAAAATGTTGATCCTATGCCAATTTGAGATTCGAC
>CBAAAA010000501.1:0-3840 GCA_964658695.1 uncultured Solirubrobacteraceae bacterium
TGCAGCACGCTGCGAGCCTGTTCCCGAGTGGCAGCCAAGACAGGTGCGCTGCGATGTCTCCGCCACCTTCGGTGAGTCCAGATGCGGGTTGTGGCAACTGCTGCACGTAATGGCGTGACCACTCTGCAGAAAGCATTCGCTGCTGCGCAATGCCGGAACCTGATTGGAGACCAGCAGATCATCGGGAAGCGGGTCGGAGCGGTCGGAGAGCCCGGTATGGCATTGGCCACAGGCCTCAAGCTGAACATCGCCCTGGAGTTTGGCCGGCCTTACCAATACTGATCTCGCCACCTTTGAGGTGACGGAGTTGACATGATCTGCTGCCGCGCCGTGGCAGCTTTCACATCGCACACCCCCCTGAGTGCCGGCGCCCAAGGTGTTGGGCTGACCATGACACGTGAGGCATTGGCGCTCGAAGCCAGGACTCAGAGTTCGACCGAGGGCATCCTCATAGTTAGTCGGCTTTTCGGGATCGAAGCCCGCCGATAACAGAAGTTTTGCGCGAGCCAGACTATAGGCATAACGCGCTTCGACCAGGGCCGGACGTTCCAGGGAGACTCCGCCGACCTCACTGACACGCTCAAGGAAGCTGAAGCCATGACGCTTGCCGCCCACCACCGCTTCGACCGGCAAGTCTGCCTCCTGTGTGAACGGTGTGAACGTGCTGTATTGCAGGCCATGTGCAATCTGGCGCACCTGGTAGGAGAGTTCGGGACTTGGACCCTCGGTAATCTTGGTGCTGAAACCGGGAGCAAAAGAAACGGGAAGCACTCCATGCCAACTGTTCGCCATAGCCGTTTCGGACTGCGTTCGTGCAATCTCGCTGTGACACTTAGAACAGGTCTGAGGGCCGGCATACTGGCTTTGATTACTTTCGGCAGGAAGGCCCGCCGACGCAGCAAGTGCAATGAGAAGCAGCCGCCTCACTTTGGGTCCTTAGTCACGATTCCCATAGAAGCTCGATATTGTTTCAATAATTCGCTGGCACGGATATGCTCTCCTTGGGCGACATACGCCTGGCTGAGCAGTTGGACGGCCTGAGAAAGCAGCGGATCAAGCTGTACCGCCCTTTCGAGATGCCGTGTTCCTTCTGAAACGTTGCCCTCATCCATGAGTGAGCTGGCCAGATTCACTTCATAGGGTGCGTAATTCAGACGTAGGTTCAGAGCGCGTTGGAACCGAATTTTCGCCTCTGCCGGTTGCTTCGCCGTCAAAAGAATCGTTCCGAGTTCGGTGAGCGCGGACGCATCATTCTTAAGATCTTTCTCCAACCGGGCGAGCATGCGAAATCCGCGAATCACTTCCCCAGGATCCTTCTCTTCCATGCCGGAGGTGACTAGCGCCAGAGCAAGATTCCGTTGCCGGAGCGAAGGGTCAGGATCGCGCCAGGCAATCAACTGCTCCTTTTGAGACGATTCTGTCTTCGAACCTCCTTCGGAATGGACACTGATTCGATGATCGGTGAAGGCGGTATGCCCGCCATCCTTTGCGGGAAGTGAAAGCATGTGACAGCCCACGCAGTTCTGCGTTGGAGCGGCATGAGATTTCGAGAGTGTGGCCGCATGACAGCTGAGACACTTTTCGCGGTATGTGCTGGCCGATTGAGCCAAAGCCTCGTGAGGATCATGGCAGGTTCCGCACCAGAGCTTGCCTTCGCTCTTGCGCGCGCACTGGCTCAAAGCGAGTTGTTCGGCCTGACTGACCACCTTAATACTGGCTTCTGAATTGCGAGGGGACAGGTAGACGGTGTAGGTTTCCTCCAGCCGTTGGCCCGGTTTGAAATCTGTGATCGCAAGTCCGGGATTGGGGATTCGGACAGCCCCGGTAAGGTGACACTGCTCGCAGATGCTGTCGCGCGCCGCATGGTCTAACGTCGCCGGATTGACGATGCTTCCTGGAACCGGATTCCGAAGATGAGCTTCCGAGGGACCGTGGCACCGGTCGCACTGGATGCCAGCTCCCTCCAAAGGAGGCGACTGAAAGCGATTCAGAGTGTCGGCGAGCGGCCGCGGTTTGTCGGCGTGACAAAAAAGGCACTCCCCCGTGACCGGGCGGGAGAAGTCTGGATTCTTGCTCTCTTCGTAGCCGGGCGCCATGTCCCACAGCCGGCGATTCGCGTAATACGAAAGCGGCGATTGAAAAAGGTGATCGTCTCTTTGGACAACATAACCGAAAGCGTGGCTACCGGAGCCAATCGTGTATGCGACGGCGAGCGAAATGCTGATGCCGTTGCCGTCCATACTTTGCACCGGCCCAGCGGGTGTGTTAAGAACGGTGAATTGCGCGCCCGAGGCAGGCTGACGGAAAGAACCAGCCGGCAGCGGCCCTGCAAGACTTATCGAACGCGCCATTGCCGACTTCGCGAATCCATTCACGTGCGCCGCATGGCAGGGAGCACAGGGGTGAGCAGCCAGGGTCACAGGAATCAGAACAAGCGCTGCTAATTCGAGCCGCAAATCGAAAGGCTACCAGAGTCAATCGAACAAATTCGGTACAAACTGCTTGTTGCGTAATCGGTGACGCTATATACTTCCTTGGTAGTAGTGGGTAGTAAACCCACTAGGGGTCAAGACTTCCTTTTAAGGGGTAGTAATGAAACAAGGGAACGGTTTCCCGGTTTGTCAGCTCATTCTTAGGGGCTGGCTTGTTAGTTGCTTGTTTTTTCTCGTCTATAGCGCCGGAGTTCAGCTCGACGCGCAAACGATCGCCAGTATCACTGGAACGATCACGGATTCAAGCGGCGCGTCCGTGCCGAATGCCAACATCACCGTCACAAACAATGGGACCGGTGTGACGAAAGCAGCTGTCAGCAATTCGGCTGGTTCCTTTACCGTCACAGACCTGAATCCGGGTACCTACACGGTCAAAGTGGAAAGTCCGGGATTTCAAACCGCATCGCTCAACGGGATCGGTGTTGAAACAGCGCACGCTGCCACTGTGAATGCCGTTCTACAGCCCGGAAATGTCGGGGAGACGGTTCAGGTCACCGAGAACGCGATTGAGCTTGACACTACGCAGCCTGATCTGAATACGACCATTGAGAACAAGGTCGTTCAGGAATTGCCGCTGGAAGTTTCTGGCGGCCGGGGCCGGCAGATTGACTCGTTCGTGTTCCTGGCGCCTGGTGTGACAGGCACCTCTTTCAGTAAACGAATCAATGGCGGTGTGGACTTTCAGAGTGAAGTGGTGTTCAACGGCATTCCGATGGCTCAATCCGAGACGCAGGGATTTCAGACCATCTGGAATCCGCCCTTCGACTTAGTCAACCAGTTCAACGTCTTACGCTCCACATTTTCTGCGCAGTACGGTCTGGCGGCAGGAGCGATTACCTACCACACAGCTTCCGGTACCAACGCGTTGCACGGTTCGGCGTTTGACATCATCCGCAACAACTTTTTCGACGCCCGGGGCGCTTACAACACCACTGTGCCGGTGGACCAGGAGAATAATTATGGATTCAGCATCGGCGGCCCGGTACTGATTCCGAAGCTTTACAACGGCAAGAATCGGACCTTTTTCTTTTTGGCGATGGAGTGGTACCGGCAGAACCAGTCGCAGACGGGGACTTTCTCGCTGCCCACCGCCGCGGAGAAGAACGGCGATTTCAGCGGCCTGGGGCAGACCATCTACAACCCGTTAAATAGCGGCTGTACTGCGAATGGAAACACGCCAGGGACGGCGTTCCGAGGCAACATGATTCCGACCGTCTGTTTCAGTCCGGCTTCTTTCAGCCTGTTGCAATACATGCCGAATCCGTCGTTACCGGGCTTCCAAAACAACTCGAATAACCTGGAAGGCGTCTTGCCGATCCGGCAGAACCCCTGGGGATTCAACATCGAT
>CBAAAA010000502.1:0-3817 GCA_964658695.1 uncultured Solirubrobacteraceae bacterium
CGGCGCATCCGGCGGCGGATTGCCGCCTGTATTGTGCCGCGCGTTCTCATACGTGAGCAGGCAGCGGTCCGAGTGTATCGCCTGGTCAAACGCCGGATGAATCCCGTTCGCGTAATCGGCAACATCGTCATGATCTCCCGCGACAAACAGCGTAGGCACTTTGATGCCGGCCAGTCCAGCAGCATCCCACGCACTGTAAGGGGGTTGCTCTCCCCAGGGTGCAATGGCGACCACCGCTTTCAATTTCACGGACGAATCGCCGATGGTCGGCGCAGGAGCTTTTAGATATCCGCCTGGAACAAAACTCATCAGCAGGCTGTTGCTGTTATATGTCGCGCCCGCTGTCGTCAGCGCTCCATAGCCGCCCATGGAATAACCAATAACGGCCACGTTTCCGGAATCCAGCAGTCCATTTAGAAAATCTCCAGGCGTGTCGGCGGCCTGCGTTAGATGGCTGATGGTGAATAACTGGTCTCTCGACCGGTTCAACAGCGTGCTCTCGAAGCCGCGCTGCCCATCGAACACGGAATCGGTATGATCTATGGCCGCGACGATATAGCCTTTCGACGCCAGGTTGGCGGTCAGATAGCTGAGAAAGTAGCGCGATCCCGGATAACCATGCGACACAATCACCAGGGGAAATGTTTTGCCGGACAGCGCGGGCGCGTCGCGCAATGCCTCATCGGGAATGTCAATGATCTTGGAACCATTTAACGTTTTGCCGCCGGGCACTGGCATCTTGTACACCGTCTCAATCTTGTGGCCAGCGGGAATCTTGGCCGGATACCAGATCTCCACCGTCAGCGGCCGGTCGTAGAGAGGCGCTTTGCCGGTGGCTTTATCTATGTGAAGGATGTCTACCTGGCCCTTATTGACCAGTTGGTATGTGCGGACTCCCACGTCATAAGGGCCGCGTGCTGCAAGTTCGGGCGCGTCCGCGGCGGGGACGCTAAAGAATCTAGTGGCGAAGAGTGCAACGAAGAGCAGTTTCATTTTTAAATTTCAAGTCCAATGGAGCGCATCAACTCCAGCGCATTGCTGTGCGTCACTACGCCGGGCCGCAACTGGTAATCGAATTCGATCTTACCGTCAGTCATGCGGTCTTCGAAGTGTACATTCATCGCGGGCGCGCCCGCATCATGGTCCAGTTGTGCAAGGGCGAGGTCATGCGTGGTCAGAAGGCCGAGGGTGTTCGACGTCAGCAGGCTGCGGATGATTCCCGCCGCGCCAATGAGTCGATCGTGCGAATTTGTTCCGCTCAACAACTCGTCCAGCAAGAACAGAACGGGGAGCGGACGCTTCGTTAGATCGACAATCTGGCGCAAGCGGCTAATCTCCGCGAAGAAGCGCGAGCGGTTGTCCTGAAGCGAATCCGAAACGCGCAGAGAGGCTCCGGTTTGTAGTGGCGAAATTCGAAGCGAGGCGGCACACACCGGTGCGCCGGCCCACGCCAGCACGGTATTCAGCCCAACTGCGCGCAGCAGTGTGCTCTTGCCGGACATATTCGAACCGCTGACGATCAGCAAGCGGCAATCAGAATTTAGACTCAGGTTGTTGCAAACGCTCACAGATGACGCAAGCAGTGGATGGCCCAGTTCGTTCGCCTCAAAATGCGGTGCTGCCACTTGGTCGAGCGATGGGAAGCACCAATTCGGCCGCTCATAGTGACGCGACGCGATCGACGACAAAGCCTCAAACTGCGCCAGTGCTCCAATCCATCGGCCGATATGCTGGCCGCTGTGCGCACGCCATGCTTCGATGGCCATGACCACCTGCTGTTTGTATAGCAGCAGTGGTCCGAGAATGCGAAGAAGGACATGATCACTGGAATCCAGCAGATCGAGCCAGCGGTTCAGATGCTTTATTCGAAGGGACGCCGGTGCGCCCTGAGTCACAATTTCAGCGTGCAATCGAAGGAGGCCGGCAGATGTAAATCGCTCTCGCTCCAGGCGTTCGATCAGAAGCGAAAGCAGACTCAAGTCATGCGCAGCGGATTCAATCGCCGAGTGGACTTGGCTCGTCCGATCTCGAAACCAGAACATGATCAGTGCGTTGACTCCCAGGATGCATAGGAGAGGCCAGATAGGCCAAACCTCATCGAGCTTCAAAACCAGTGCTGTTAAGCCGGCTAACGATAAAAGCAGCGCGAGCAGGCGGAGGTAACCGGGGAAAAGAACCGCTGGCGCGGAACCCCAAGCCTTTAGTGATTCGGCATTCACGGTAGAACGGATGTCTTCACCCAATAGCGCCATTTCTTCGCGCAAATTCAGATTCGGAGCTAGCTCAGCCGCGGATTGCTGCCGCTGCAATACTTCAGGAAGCGGAGCAGGCGACAACAACCAGTCCGCGAGCGTGCGCTCTCCAGCAGCGGTGCGGGCGTTCGAAACGAGTTCAAACAGACTGCCCCGTCCGAAAATATCCAGATCGTCCGCATAGATATGATCCGGGTCGCGGAGATGATCGCCCTGGCTTCCGCTTCCCGGCCAGTTATCCCGAACGCGCTGAATTCCCTGATTGTAGAAACGGATGGCGCGCTCAGCGAATACCCGCCGCCGCAGGACGCGCTGGTGCCAGATGACAAGGCTTATGAACACCGCGCCCGGAAGCAGAAGCCACCAGGCTGTCAAGGCATCTTTACCGAATGATAGCCACGCGAGTCCCCCGGCGGCAAGAGCCGTGACCAATCGCCAGTTGCCGATGGCTGCGAACGCGCGGTCCGCCAGTTGCCTTTGCGCGCTCCACTGGGCATGCCTGGCCTGATATTCGTCCATCACTTTTTGAGGAACGCGCAAGACGGGCTCGGTTTCAAGCTCGCCGCCGAACGCTAACCTTCAGGCACGCCTGCCTTCTTGAAGACAGACAAGGATGACGTCAATCCCATGCGCGCCGCTTCTTCGGGCGGGAAACTCTTCAAATTGCGGCCGAATACCTCAACGCTGAGCGCATCTGTGTAGCCAATTTTCTGGAGCGCCTGCAGGAATCCGGTCAAATTGATAACTCCTTCACCTGGAAGTAATCGTTCGTCATCCCGGATCTTTTCAGGAGGCAAATTGGGCGCGTCGTCGAAGTGTATATGGACAATGCGGTCTTTTCCAGCGCGAAGAATGTCGTCTACGGTCGCCCCCGCGGTGTGCCAGTGCCAGGCATCTAATAACAGCCCGACATTGGGTCCGCAGCTTTCCGCAAATTCGAGCATTTCATCCATGCGCCAGATAAATTCGTGCGGGAACGCTTTGCGTATGTGCAGCGGTCCAAGAAACTCGAGACCAAGTCTGACATTCGAGTCTGCCAGGATGCTGGCAGCTTCAGTGAAGCGCTTTTTGTAAATGGCGCGTAGCTCCTCCTTGGGTGTCGGGCTCGACGACATGATGTAGGTCATCATGCGCGGACACCCAATGGCAGCGGCGAACGCGGCCGACTGTTTCAGCTTCGCCAAGCCTGCCGAGAACGTTGCGTCATCTTTGCGGAACTCAACCGGGAAATCGAATACCGCCGGCTTGATTTTTAGCTGGGCCAGCAAGTCTCTAGTAGCGGACACGCCCGCTTGCATAGCAGGATCGAGCATGACATCCGTTCCTGGGAAACCGACCTTCGCGGCGAGTTTTGCGAACTCCGGCCATTGAACCCGGCCCGAAATAAGCACGCTATTCAGAGCCAGAAACATGTTGTGATCTGCCGCAAAAGCGTTCAAGGCTGCTGGCAGCGACGCCAGGAATGCACAGGCTGTGCGCCGCGTGGGATTTTCTATCATGCCGTTTTTGATCATACATTCGCCCGCAATTCGCGATAAACTCTGAGCTAGGAGAAACCGCCTGAT
>CBAAAA010000503.1:0-3803 GCA_964658695.1 uncultured Solirubrobacteraceae bacterium
CCTATCGCGAAACCAAACCTGCCAAACCTGTGTTCGTGCGCTTCCAGTCGCGTTTGAGTTTGAGCCGCCCCGAGTACATCGCCAACCCAGCCGCCACAGCCCAGGAAGGGCTGTCCATCTCGCTCGGCCAACCTTCGATCCCGGTCGGAAGTCCATTGCGAGCCTGACAATTCAGCGTGCGTTCCGCGACGTCACACATCCCCGGAAGCAAAGCCCCGCCGCCCGTCAGCACCGCGCCTTCGAGCAGCGACTGTTCCATACCAACACGAAGAATTTCTTCGTAAACTCGCTCAAAAATCTCTTCTGCGCGGGCTTCGAGAATTTCGTTCAGCTGAGTCAACGGCGCCTCTCGCATCCCTCGGCCTTCCGCGGTGGGAATATCGATCACGGCATTCGTGGAGGACTGGCCGGACAGCGCATAACCATACTGCCGCTTCAGATTTTCCGCGTCATCGTAGTTGACTTTCAGCAGCCAGGAAATGTCACGGGTCATGTGATCAGCCGCTACCGGAATGGCCGTCGCCAACAGCAGAGCATCGCCATCGTACACAGCGAGCTGAGTGGACTGCGCGCCGATATCCACCACCGCCACACCCCGGGCACGATCCTCCGGCACGACTGCCGCGTAAGCTGCCGCGATTCCTTCGAAGATAGACTCTTCGACTGCCAGATGGGCCTGATGCATTGCCGAGACAATCGCTTCGTGCTCCTGCGTCGATGCCGTAACGACGTGCACATTTGCTTCCAGCCGCGCGCATAAGATCCCTTTCGGATTGCGATATCCGGCGCGGCCATCCAGTGTGAAATCCTGCGGACAGATCTGCAGAACCTGACGATCCTCTTCCAAACGAACTCTTGAAGCCAGTTCCACGGAATATCGCAGGTCGTCAGGCTCGATCTCCCGTTTACGGCCAAATTCATACAGCCCGCGGCTATTCACGCCGTTGACGCAGCCGCCGATCCCAATGACTGCCGAGTCAGGAGAAGCCTGGGCGCGCGCTTCTGCTTCGTGCAAAGCGAATCGGATACTTTCCGTCAACGCGCTCTGCTCCGCAAGACGCCACCGGTTCCAGGCCTGAACCGGCGCTTCTCCGTGGCCGAGAAATCTAAGAGAGTCTTCCTGAAGCAGACAAATTACCACTCGCGTAGCCGTGCTTCCCAAATCCAGTCCGACCGCCAGTTTGGCTTTATTGCTGGCCAAGTTCATCGCCTCCTACCGCGGTAATCACACCATCCACTCGCAAATCGAGCGTCTTTGCGTTGGGCCGCTTTGCCCGGATCGCGCTGTAACTATTTAAGAAATTGCTCAACCGGTTTGAATAGTTTTCGTCACCGAGCATGAGATTCACGACGCCGTCATCCACCTTCTCGGATACGACAAGATCGTTGAGATCGGACGCGTCCACTTCGGAAATCTGACCTGCCAATGGCCCGATTTCTTTTAGCAGGCCCAGCACTCTTCTGACTCGCGCCCGGCGCGTTTCGAGCGGCTCCGTCTCGCGAATCCCAGCGATCACGGGCAGTGTAAACTTAGACGCCATCCTCGGCCTTAGCACATAGCCATCGTGATCGATCAACGCAAACTGCGACATCCCGTTCCTGGAACTCGCTGACAGATGAACAAACGCAACCGGCGTCCGCTCACGCACCCGGATCTTCAGCGTGTTCGGCCATACCTTCGAAACGGCCGCCTCCTCCACCCAGTCGATCGCCAGAAGCTGCTTCCGCCGCTTCTGTATCGGGCAGAGATATAGGCTGAGTCCAAAGTCCTCAGCGAAGACATGACGGATCTGGGAAGGCGACGCATAATGTACTCCTTCTACGATGAGATTGGGACTTTGCTCTGCGAACTCCTCGGTCTCCGGCACGCGGAAGCGATCATCCCTAATCAGAAACGCTTCTACCTGACGCCACGCGACCAGTGCACAAACCATAAAAATGGTCCCGACGATCAGCCAGAACACAAAGCGTCCCCAGCGAACCTGACCGAGATTCCATTGCGATGGCGAAGTGGGCGCCGCTGCTGCCGCGCGCGCCATCTATGCGGCCGCCTCGCGCAAACGATCCAGGATCTTCTCGGCTGCCTGGGAAACATTGCCGGCGCCCAAAGTGATCACCAGATCGTCAGGCTGCGCCTTGGCGGCGATTGCATTGACGCCTTCCTCAATACTCTTCACGTAATGCGCAGAACGATGTCCATAGGCGCGCACTTTATCGAGCAACACTTGTGTACTGACGCCCTCGATCGCTTGTTCCGATGCTGCGTAAATGTCGAGCAAATACACATGATCGGCTTGGTGAAACGCTGTCCCAAATTCCTCCAGCAGAAACTTGGTACGGGAAAAACGATGCGGCTGGAACAGCACGTGAATTTGACGGTACGGAGAGAGCCGTGCGGCGGCGAGCGTCGCTTTCACCTCGGTTGGATGATGGCCGTAATCATCCACTACAGTGACTCCGCGCTCAATCCCGCGAATCGAAAAGCGCCGGTCAACGCCGGTGAACGATGCCAGTCCTTCCCGGATCTGCTCCGCCGTTAGATCGAGCTCAAGTCCGACCCCGACAGCCGCCGTGGCGTTCAGCACGTTGTGCATGCCGGGCACGTTGAGGCGAAACCTTCCCAGCGAACCGGACCGCCGGCTCACGGAGAAATCGCTCCCGTCCGGCCCTAAGGCTGCCTCCTGGATCTCCAGGTCTACCTGAGCACTTCGTCCATATGTGATCGTGCGGCGTTTGATCGCTGGAAAGATCTGCTGAATGTTCTCGTCTTCCATACACACCACAGCCGCGCCGTAGAACGGCACCTTGTTGACGAAATCCGTAAACGCCTGCTGTATCTCGGCAAGCGAGGCGTAGTGGTCCAGATGCTCCCGGTCGATGTTGGTGACGACGGCGATAATCGGCGCGAGCTTCAGAAAGGAACCATCACTCTCATCCGACTCCACCACCAGTAGCGAACTCTTTCCCACGCGGGCATTAGAGCCCTGCATGGCTCTCACTTTGCCACCCACAACCACCGTTGGGTCCATGTTGGCAGTGTTCAGGATGGAAGCCACCATCGAAGTCGTGGTCGTTTTTCCATGACTGCCTGCGATCGCGATTCCATACTTCAAACGCATCAATTCCGCCAGCAGTTCACCGCGCGGAATCACCGGCACTTGTAACCGGCGCGCTTCCGCTACTTCCGGGTTGCTGGCATCGAGCGCTGAGGTGACGACAACCGCTTTGGCTCCCTGGACGTTCGCGGCGCGATGCCCGATTTGGACAGTGGCGCCCATCTTCGCGAGTCGCTCCGTGACGGCGCTCGGCTTCAGATCGGATCCTGAGACTTTATACCCAAGGGTGAGCAATACTTCGGCGATGGCGCTCATCCCGATGCCCCCGATTCCCACGAAGTGCACGTGCTGGGGCTTAAAAAACATTCTTCAAACGTATTGTTCCGGCTTTCTGGTTGGGTGTCAATGCAGAAATACACGCTGCGCGCCCGCTCACGTACTTTTTTTCAGACTCGCCGCCTCCTCTAGTACTGCCGCGGCGCGCTCCGCCGCTCCTGGCCGCGCAAATTGCCGGACTTCTGTTCTCATTCGCCTCAATGTCGCCGGGTTCTGCTGGAGATCACTCACTTCTTTGAAGAGTCTGGCGCCCGAGAACTCCGCGTCCAAAACCATTCGGGCCGCACCAACGCCCACTAGCATTTCCGCATTTTTCCTCTGATGATCATCGGCTGCGAACGGGAATGGGACCAGCAGTGACGCCATGCCCGCTGCCGCGATTTCGTTTACTCCGCCCGCGCCGGAACGCCC
>CBAAAA010000504.1:0-3772 GCA_964658695.1 uncultured Solirubrobacteraceae bacterium
GAGGCCGTAATAACCGTCACAGCCAGTCTCGCAACCTCAATGAGCGAGACGGTCATCAACGCGCGTGGACTACCGGGTTACACATTCGAACGAGCGGCAGGGGAGCTGTGGAGATCCCGGTTCGATGTTGAACGCAACCTCATCATCGTCAACAGCGGGCATCGTGACTTCGTGTTCGCCACAAAAAGTCGTCCACTGCAGCTGCGCTATTTAGTGCGCCTCTATGTAAAGGAGCTGGTGTTGCGGAACTTCGCAGGCGCTTCCCAAGAACAGCTGCTGGAACGGATGGTCGAATTGTCGCTATATGCCGAAGAGAAGCTTAAATCGGGTTGAGGATGAGGATCCGCGGCGGGAGATCTCGAAGGCGGCGTGTCATTTGACGGTGCCACGGTGCGGGCATACAATTGCCCAATATGACGAACAGAGTCCGCGCGATATGGCTTTCGGTCCTGATCTTGGTTTGCACGCCCAGTAAATTTTTCCCCGAGGATAATCCTCAAAATGTTCCGCAAAAGACTGCCGCGGGCGTGACGTTCGCAACGCCGGGGGGATGGACGGTCGCTTCTGATTCAGGAACGATCACTGCAACTGCGCCGGAAGGCGACACTCACGTTGCCGTGTTGGACGAAAAGGCGCCGGACGCCGCGACCGCGGTCTCACAGGCTTGGACCACTTACAAGCCGGGCTTTGCCAG
This sequence comes from uncultured Solirubrobacteraceae bacterium, assembly GCA_964658695.1. GTDB lineage: Bacteria > Acidobacteriota > Terriglobia > Bryobacterales > Bryobacteraceae > Bog-105. The sequence goes on from CBAAAA010000504.1 coordinate 695, forward strand.
GCCACTGCGGGCCTCAGAGAACATACCCGATCACGACGGGTGGAGCGGCGGCAAGCAGTTCGTCTATGAGACCTCTCCCAATGAAAAGGCCACGGTGGTAGCGGTTACTTACCGCGCGGGAGACAAATGGACAGTGGTGCTGCTGGATGGTTCCGACGCGACGTTTGAGAAGCGCGGCGCTCAGATCGGGCTCATTGTGGGAAGCCTTCGACCTAAAGATTATCAGCGGGAATCCTTCGCAGGTCGCACACCGTTGCCGCTCAATGACGAACGGATCGAACAACTGCGGGGCTTCGTTGAGGCCTCCATGAAGAAGCTGGATGTGCCTGGAGCCGGGGTCGCGCTTATCGATCACGGCAAGGTTGTGTACGAGGGCGGGGTCGGAGTGAAAGAGCTAGGCAAGCCGAATCGCGTGGACGCGAACACTCTCTTCATGGCTGCATCGAACACCAAAGGCATGACGACCTTGCTGCTAGCCAAGTTGGTTGACGAGAAGAAGCTGGACTGGGACGAGCCGGTGATGAAGATCTACCCCGATTTTGAGCTTGCCGATGCTGCCGTGACTAAGCAGATAGAGATCAAACACCTGATCTGTGCCTGCACGGGGATGCCGCGCCAAGACCTGGAATGGATTTTTGAGTATAAGAAGCTGAAGCCGGAATCCACTTTCACGCTGCTGAGCGGCATGAAGCCGACAAGTAAATTTGGCGAGGTTTTTCAATACAGCAATCTGATGGCGTCCGCGGCGGGCTACATCGGCGCGCATGTGTACGAGCCGGCCGGCGAACCGGGTGAGGCGTACGACCGCGCGATGGAGAACCAGATTTTCAAGCCGCTGGACATGCACAACACTACGTTTGATATGGAGAAGGCCCAGCATGGCGACTTCGCCAGCCCGCACTCTGACGACATCGACGGGCAAACAACGCTGATCAAGATGGATCAGAACTATTCGGTAGTTCCGTTTCGTCCGGCGGGCGGTGTTTGGATCTCAGCTCATGACATGACGCAATACGCGCTGCTGGAGCTTCGACGCGGCAAATTGGCTGACGGACGGCAGTTTGTCTCCGAAGAGAATTTGCTGATGCGCCGCAAGCCGCAGATCCCGATCGGCGAAGATGAGACCTACGGGATGGGTCTCGAAGTGAACAATCACTGGGGCATTCCGATTGTTCATCACGGAGGCAGTCTGTTCGGATACAAGAGCGACTGGATGATATTGCCCGACACGGGCATTGGCGCCGTGCTGCTGACCAATTCCGATAGAGGCGGGGCTTTGCTAAGGCCATTCATGCGCCGCTTGCTGGAAGTTGTTTACGACGGAAAACCGGAAGCGGTGGCGTCGGTAGATGCCTCGGCTAGTAATTACCGCACTGTGGTTGCGAAGGAGCGGGCGCGCTTGACCTTTCCGGCCGCCGGGGACGAGGCGTCGAAGCTGGCCCAGCGCTACAAGAACGCACAGCTTGGGACTATCGACGTAAAGAGATCAGGTGAATACACGGTGTTCGTTTGGGATGGCGGAGAGAGCCGGATGGCAACGCGCAAAAACGACGACGGCACAATTTCTTTTATCAACGCCGACCCTCCGCTCAGCGGCTTTGAGTTTGTCAAAAGCGAGAAGGATGGGAAACGCGGACTTGTCGTCCGGGACGCTCAGCATGAATATGTGTTTGTGGAGACGAGCTAGCGACCGGTGCTGAAGGCAACTTGAGAACCAGCGTTAATGCGTAGCGCTCAAATTGACCGTCACAGAGCAGCTGAGAGCAAGGTAGGCGCATCATGAGGAAGTATGAAGAACGTGCTTCTGGGTGTGCTGGCGGGTACGCTGGGCGGCCTGGCAATGAAGGCAGTGGTGCGGTTTGTGGATCCGGCTTCCTTCGGCCTCAGCACTGAGACCGACGCGAAGACGGCGCACGAAATCTGGCGGCGTATGGGTTGGAAGCCCCTCAGCGATAGACGTGCGGCGCAAATCGGTGCAGCCATGCATTACGGATTTGCGGCAGGTTCAGGAGCGCTGTATGCTGCTGTCGGGGAGCGGTGGCCTGCCCTGCGTACCGGCGGGGGAGCGGCGTTCGGCGCTGCCTTGTGGCTGGTGGGCGACGAACTGGCGGTTTCGGTCTCCGGTCTGGAAGATCCGCGCCGCACACCCTTGCTATCCCATGTCTCCGCGTTGGGCGCGCATGTACTCTATGGCGTGACGGTGGAGTTAACTCTTCGCGCGGCAATCTGGCAGTGATGCTGAGAAGGGTTCATGCGACGCGCTATGTCACACCGCTGCGGGAGGGCGGATCGTTACCGGCGATTGTGGAAGCCGATGACGATGGTCTCTACGTTCTGAAGTTTCGAGGAGCTGGACAGGGACCGCTGGCTTTGGCAGCTGAAGTCATTTCCGGGGAAATCGGGCGGAGGCTTGGGCTGCAGGTACCGGAGCTGGTGACGGTGGAGGTGGATGCAGCGCTGGGGAGGAACGAACCGGACGAAGAGATTCGCGATCTGCTGCGTGCCAGCACAGGAGTGAATTTGGGGCTGGATTATCTTCCAGGGTCGCTGATGTTCGATCCGGCGGCGGGAGATTGGGCGGACGCTGTGACGTCTTCGACGGCGGTGTGGTTCGACTCGTTTGTGGGGAACGTGGACCGCACGGCGCGCAACCCGAACCTGCTGTGGTGGCGCCAGATGCTCTACTTCATTGATCACGGGGCCAGCCTGATTTTTCAACATAGCTGGAGCACGGCCCAAGCCAGCGCGCTCTCGGCCTTTCCGAGGGTGAGAGAGCACGTGCTGCTTCCCTGGGCAAGCGAGATTGCGATGGTTGACCAGGACCTTCGCGGACGGCTGAATCGGAATGTCTTCGCGGAAATTTTGGAACTGGTTCCGGGCGGGTGGCTCACTCAGGAGCGGGTCGAGTATGTCGAGTACCTGACGACCCGCCTGGCGGCAGCAGATACGTTTGTGGAGGAGGCGGAGCGTGCCCGAGCCGAGCTCGTTTGATTACGCGGTGTTACGAGTTGTGCCGCGGGTGGAGCGAGAGGAGTTCCTGAACGCGGGGGTGATTGTGTTTTGCCTGCAGCGGGATTT
>CBAAAA010000505.1:0-3770 GCA_964658695.1 uncultured Solirubrobacteraceae bacterium
TGGCAGCCGATTTGTCAGGCTCTCGACCGGCGCGGGATCCCCTGGAAACCGTTTTCCGGCAAATTGCGGAGAACATTCGCCAAGTATTTTGGATGGCCGATTGCAAGGAAGGGCGTCTCATCTACGTCAGTCCAGCCATGCTCGATGTATGGCTGATCGAGCCGCGGATCCTCGTTGACGATCCCACCCATTGGTTCGCGTCCATTCACCCCGCCGACCGTGAACGGGCTGCAAAAACTATTTCAGCTATGCTTTCCGGAGCTGTTGAAAGTTGTGAGTATCAAGTGGTTCGGGCGGACGGAGAAATCCGTGCGGTCCGCAACCGGTCGTTCCCCGTGCGAGACGCCTCGGGAGTGATCAGCCGAATGGCAGGAATCATAGAAGACGTCACTTCGGAACGGCATGCCGGCCGGGCGCTGCAAGAATCGCGCGACGAGCTGGTCCATCATGTGAACGAGCTGAAGTCCGAAAATCGCGAGAGACGCCTGGTAGAAGAGCAGTTAAGAAGCGCTAAGGATCTCGCCGAAGCTGGCAGTCGCGCCAAGAGCCAATTCCTGCAAAATATCAGCCACGAGCTTCGCACCCCTTTGAATGGGATCATGGGGATGCTTCATCTCGCTTCAGACACAGAAGACCCTGCCGATAAACGTGAGTGCCTGCGATCGGCCGAGAACTCAGCAGCGCACCTGCTGGCGATCGTTGACGACATTTTGGAGTTTTCGGAGATGGATTCGAGACGACTCGAGATCGTCGACGCGCCCTTTGACCTTCGAAAATGTGTTCGCGATGTGGTCAAGCGCATGGCTGCTCGCGCGTCTGCAAAGAATCTGGAGTTTGCGTATTTCATTAGTGCGAATGTTCCAGAGACTGTGGTTGGAGATGCAAAGCGCCTGGCGCAGGTTCTGACTCACTTGGTCTCGAATGCGGTGAAGTTCTCCAAGAAAGGGTCGGTCAGTCTGGAGGTTCGCTCTGGGGCGGACGGACAGGGGTCCTCGCGGCTGGAGTTTGTGGTTTCAGACACCGGAATCGGAGTTCCCGAGGATAGCCGGAAAGCGATATTTGAGGCTTTCACTCAGGCGGACGGCTCACTCACGCGCCTGCACGGAGGCTTGGGACTTGGATTATCCATTTGTGCGAGGCTGGTTGGCTTGATGGGAGGTGAGATGTCGCTCGAAAGCAAGGCCGGCGAAGGCAGCCGTTTCGGGTTCACCCTTCACTGGACCGTTCGAGGACTGAGCCCACGTCCGCTGAGCTCAAACAGCGCGACGGGGCAGCCGGTGCTGGTGGTAGAGGAGCGTCCGGTAAGCCGCAGCTTTGCAGAACGGACGTTCCTCGAAGAGGATCATCCGGTAATCTGTTGCAGCAACGCCCAGCAAGCCTTGGATCTTCTGGCGGAGAACCCGGAGCGTTTCGCTGCAATTCTGCTGGGAAGCGGACTAACCACGGCTGGGGGAGACAATCTCGCTGAACTATTGAGTAAAGAAGAGTACGGATTCGACCACAAGCTGATGCTGACGCTCACTTCTGAAGCAGAAAATGCGCACGCCGCCAATCGTCGTGGCGTTCAGACCAATGCTTATTTTCCAAGTCCTGTCGATTACGATGCGATTCGGGAAAGACTGCGTTCCATAGTGGCCGGTTCGTCAGGTCCCACATCAAAGGCCAGCAGCGCGAAGCTGATTGCGTATGGTCGCTCTCTGCGCATTCTGGTCGCGGAAGATAACCCCATCAACCAGATCGTGCTGACAAAGATGCTGCAGAAGCAGGGACATTCAGTCCTGACCGCCGATCACGGCGTGGACGCGTTAGCCAAGCTGGAGGAAACCGGGTGGGACGTCGATGTGGTGCTGATGGACATGCAGATGCCGGAGCTCGATGGCTATGAAACGACAAAGCGAATCCGCGGCATTGAGCAGGCGCGCGGAGGTCATCTGCCGATTGTGGCGGTTACCGCTCATGCTCTGGCTGGCGATGCCGAACGCTGCATCAACGCGGGAATGGACGGCTATGTTACCAAGCCGGTTCAAATCGAAGTTCTTTCTCGAGCAATGGCCAAAGCGATCGTGACATATCGCCGAGTCCCTGACCTGGATCGGAAAGTATCTTAACCTGGAGCTATCTTAACCTGCAGCCAAGGCTAGATACTTCTGACAGGCATCGCCACGATGTCGTCTACCTGCATAGCCTCCTTCAACACAAACGGTTCGCCATACTTGACGCCAATGAGGTTGCCGTAGAACCGGGCGATGGCGGCCAGACGCTCTTCCACCTCCTGATGCGAGGGGAATAATTCCGAGGCCTCGGTGGAATCTCCGTATTGAGATCGATAGCTGAAGAGCGCCTCCATCCGGCGCTCAAATTGCCGGGAGATGTCCACGACAAAGGAAGGCGTGACGTTGGCGTAGAGGCTGGCGTAGAGAATCTTGAACGGTCTGTGCGGGGGCACGTCTTCTTCGAGGCGTTTCAACCCGGAGAGAAAGCACGCCTCGTAGCCGATTACGGAAGCATTGTAGTGGTCCGGGTGGCGGCCGGTCCAGTAAGGAAGAATTACAACTCGCGGGCGGATACGACGAATGACTCCTGCCAGCGTCATGCGGGCTGAAATCGTATTTTCCAAACGGGCGTCCGGCCAACGCAGGTTCTCGCGCCACTTTAGCAACAAACGCCCGGCGGCATCTTTTGACTCTGCAACACGCAAATCCGGCGTACCCCGGCTACCCATATCTCCCGCCGTAAGGTCAAGAACTCCGTTTCGATAACCGAGTTCCGCCATTCGAATGAGAGCGCCCCCGCAGGTTTGTTCTACGTCGTCGGGATGAGCGGCAATCGCCAGGACGTCGAGAGGACGAAGGTTCTCGAAGGGTTCGTTGGGGTCTCGCATTCGTGGATCTAAGTCGATAAATTCAGTGACGCCAGTAATTCAGTAAATAACGCGGCTGCGGGTCTGGCCGAATACCTTCGCCAGCGCTGCGCCCGCTACAAATCCGCCGACATGAGCAAACCATGCTATCCCCTGCGCCTGCGCGATGCTGGCCATTGAAGTCAACCCGCTTAGCAATTGCAGCGCAAACCAGTAGATCAACATAAAGGCCGCCGGAAGCTCAACCGTCGTGAAAAGGATGAATACGAAGATAAGCGTGACAACGCGCACGCGCGGATACAGGATCAGGAAGGCTCCCATAACTCCGGCAATCGCGCCGCTCGCCCCGATGGTTGGAACCGGGCTGCCCAAATTCACGGAAAACTGAACGATGGCGGAGGCGACGCCGCTCAGCAGATAGAAGATCAGGAACTTGCCGGATCCAAGCGCGTCTTCGATGTGAGACCCGAACACCCACAGGAACCACATATTGCCGATGATGTGGAGCCAGCCTCCGTGGAGGAACATGGAGGTGATAAAGGTGATCGGGTGAAGCTGGTCGGGAACGAGTCCGTATTGCTGGATGAAACTTTCCCGCAAATAGCCCGGGAATGCCATCTCGTAAAGGAAGCAAAGTACGTTGACCCCGATAATAGCCAGTGTCATTACCGCCGGATTTCGGCGGAACAGAAGGGCGCGTAACGGAATCATTGCCTGGCAGTTGGGGCGAGCGCGTTTTCTTCCGCCAAGCGATGTTCAATCTGTTCGGAACGGTGCCGGTTTCCACCCGCTTGCAGGATCTCAATCTCGCTGAGGGTTGGAAGGTGTCCGCGTGCGCCGATCGCTGTGCAATTGATCGCCGCCGCGGCATTGGCGAACTCCAGAGCGGGATGCGAATCCATTCCAACCA
>CBAAAA010000506.1:0-3729 GCA_964658695.1 uncultured Solirubrobacteraceae bacterium
ATCTCTGAGGTCAAGAACGATAGGCCGACCGCTTGCTTCCGCCCGGATTAGTCCTTCCAGATCGACTATGCTTTCTTTGTCCATTCGACCGCTGAGTGTAATGAACACTTTCCCGTTCACCGACCTGTGAATTCGAAGCAATATCAATCCCCGTATCAACGTTCGCAAACAAGAAAGCAGGTCAGTAGCCAATCACATGCTGTTGAAAGCAGGAGTCTTATTCATTCCTGCGGTTGCGAACTTTCGCAAATTTACGAGACTTCGCAACGATACATTTCGCGAGGGGATTCTTAGGGGACTTCTAAGCGCGGGTTGACGTCTTGAAGCGATTCTTGTCGATCTTGAGCGACTTGATCTTCGACTCCAGGGTAGACCCGGGCATACCAAGCCGGGCGGCGGCGCCAGTCGACCCGGACACCCGCCCGCCGCATTCCCGCAGGGCTGCCTCAATGATCTCTTTCTCTTGGGCAGCGAGTTTTTGAGACAGCTCCAGAGAGTTCATCGGCTCGTGGGTGCGCGGTTGCCGCAAGAGCCAACTCTCATCGACCGAGAAAATCTCGCCGTCACTTACAATGACGGAGCGCTCGATCACGTTCTGCAATTCACGAATATTCCCTGGCCACGGGTACGACTGAAGCAGCTCGAGGCTCTGCTTGTTCACCAACTGAAAACTCTTTCCGGCTTTCCTTGCGTAACGTGCCAGGAAATATTCAACGAGCAATGGAATGTCTTCACTTCGCTCCCGCAAAGTGGGCATCTCGATAGGGAAGACGTTCAGCCTGTAATACAGATCGCTCCTGAAGGTACCCGCAGCGATGGCGGCTTCCAGATCGCGATTTGTGGCGGCAACAATCCGAACATCGGTCTCGATGGATCCGGTTCCTCCGATGCGCTCAAATTCCCGTTCCTGCAGAACCCGCAAAAGAGCAATCTGAGTTTCTGCCGGCAGCTCTCCAACTTCGTCGAGGAAGATCGTACCTTTCTCTGCCAGCTCAAAGCGTCCTAAACGACGCTGAGTTGCGCCCGTGAATGCGCCCTTCTCATGGCCAAATAATTCCGATGCGATGAGATCACGCGGGATCGCAGCACAATTTACACTCACAAATGGGTACGAAGATCGTCGTGACCGCCGGTGAATGGCGCGCGCAACCAGTTCTTTGCCTGTGCCCGTCTCTCCGGTGATTAGAACGCTGGAGCCGGTCGGCGCCACCCTGGATATACGGGAAAGCACCTTTTTCAGGGGCGCCGAAATTCCCACGATCTCCTCGAACATCGATGCCTTGTCAACTTCTTCGCGCAAGGCAACGTTTTCTTCCTGGAGCCTCTCCTCGGCCAGCTTGCGATCGTCGATATCGGTCCCCGCGGCATACCACCGCGTGATGCGCCCTTGCTCGTCTGACATCGGGCTTAAGCGGTAGTGGAACCAGCGATACTGCCCGTCCTTTCTCTTCAGCCGCACTTCGTATTCAAACGGCAATCCGGTTTGGAATTTCCCGGGAAGGTCATTCGTCACGAGCCCTGCGAACACCTGCTGCAAGTCGGTGTTCTTCCATTCCTCCAAAGTGATGCCGTAATAATCGAGCGCCGCCCGATTGCTGTAGAGGCGGGTCCCATCGGGCCCCAGTTCGGTAATGTGCAGCGGTGACAAGTCGAGAAGTTGCCGGGCTTCCTTCTCGCTCTGCCGGATCTTCTCTTCAGCGCGCTTCTGGTCGTCGATGTCGGTGGTCGTACCGATGAATTTGACGACTTCTCCTTCTGCATCGCGCAACACGACGGCTTGATTGAGATGCCAACGATAGGTCCCGTCCTGAACGCGGAGAGAGCGGGTTTCGGTCGCAAAACCCTGCCCCGAGTGTATTCCGGCCCAAAAGTCCCGCGATGCTGCTTCGCGATCCTCGGGATGGACCGCGGCCATCCAGGCCTCGGGATGCGACCGGACGAAATCGAGAGTCTGACCCGAGTATTCCAGCCAAACTTGGTTCACGAAGTCCGCGGTCCCATCGGGATTGAGCGTCCAGGCGGATACAGGAAGATTTTGTAGCAGCCCAGCCTGGAGCTGCAGATCGGAATAGAGAGTGGCGTTCTCCAGAGAAATTGCCGCTTGGGAAGCCAGCAACTGCAGTACGGTGAAGCGCTCCGGCGTGAAGACGCACGGCGCCAGATTGTTCTCCAGGTATAGTATGCCGACAAGCTGCCCCTGTTTCACGATTGGCAGGCAAAGCACAGACTTCGAAGCCTTCTGTCGGACATATTCGTCCTTCGAATACAAGGAATCGCTTGAGGCATCGTCGAGAAGTAAGCATTCCCCCGTCCGGATCACGTAGTGCAGCGCAGATTGGGGTAGATCGGACGGTGTGACGGCTGCTTGTCGAACGGCAACCTCGACCCGTCCCGAAGCGACAGTAGCCTGCGCTTCGATCCGCGGCTCGCCGCTGTGAACCAGGATCAGCAGGCCCCGCGCGGCCCCGGCGTGCTCTACCGCGATGCGCACGAGCTTCTCGATCAGCGTGGGAAGGATCATCTCGCTCGAAAGCGCCTGCCCCGCCTCCACGACTGTCTCGACATCCAACTGCGCTGGGCCGATCGTCGCCGAAGAGGTGAGAGTTCGTCCCTCGCGGAGGCGCGGATAGCGTTCGTCGAGTTGCCTCACTTTTCCGTGGGCGCCCCAACGTTCATAGCAGTTCCGGGCGTTGTGGAGATAGGCGTAGCCCGCAGTCTCGATACTGCGAGCCAGGTAAAATCGTCCTGAAAGCTCGTTAGCGAGGGCCTCGTTGTGGATCATCTCTGCGCCACGTGCTGAACTGATTGCACGTTCGTACAGCCGCTCTGCGTCGAGTTCTCGCCCCTGGATCCGCGCCACCTCCGCCGCAACGAGCGCCGCGCGGCTGGCAAAATTCTCAGGGCAATGGAGTGCCCAGGTGTCTAGCTTCTCCAGGTGTCGTGTCAGCTTCGCGTGATGATGTTCGCGGTCCTCAAGTGAGGCGGATTCAAGGACCGCGGCATGGCAAAGGGCATCGTAGAAATGGTACTCAACCACCTCCAAAAGAGACACGCTATTCCGGATCATCCGTTGCACCCTCGAGGCCGCCTGCAGAGCGTCCTCGTATTCACCCGCAAAGAAACGCGCCTGCAGCTTGCGGATGTAGTACCAACACTCCGGAAGCGCCAGCGCGCGGTTGCCGGCCAGATCACGCTCGAGATCACTTTCACGAAACAAGGCGTCGTCGAAGGTGCCAAAACGGGTTGTAAGTCCTCGCAGGCAGCGGATGAGACCGAGCTGGCCAAGAATCCAGCCCTCTATCGCTCCGAAGCGGACTTTGCGGGCAAAGGCGAGCCCATGTTCGGCTTGCTCCTGAGTCTCGATTAACGGGTCGCCGGCCATGAGATAGTTCGTGTTGAGTTGGCCGCAAGCGTATCCCGCGTAGCTGATTTCACCGGTCTGATTGGCGAGGTCGAACCCGCGAAACAGGAACTGACGCGCCTTTCGGACATGCTGAGTCCAGGGCACAAGGAAACCGAATGTCTCAAATGTCCTGGCTTGAAGACGCTCCCGTCCCGGTCGCTCGACCAACTCGCACCCTAACCGTCCGAAGCGGTAGCCCGCCTCGAACTGACCGAAGTGAGGCCCTGCCAACGTACCCAGCTGCACATAGGCAATACACGACGCATCACCATGACCTCGCTCAAACCCCAAGCTAACAGCCGTGCAAACAGCCACTTCGAACAGAT
>CBAAAA010000507.1:0-3696 GCA_964658695.1 uncultured Solirubrobacteraceae bacterium
CGATTAAAGTTCCGGCCGGGTTTTGGCCGTCGATTGCAGGCAGGGCGGCGAACGGTACCTGATCCAGGAGAACACCGTCCGCCGCGATCAACCAATCCCTTTTCGCGGCCAGTGCTGGAGCGAGCTGGCCAAGCAAGTCGCGGCTCAACTCGGCGCCTTCCTGTGAAACGGTTCCCTGCTGGAGAGCAGCGAAGTAAATGGCCGCCCTGGAGGCGAGCGCACCTTCGGCTGGAAGTTGGTAAAGTTCTAAGCGGTCATTCGAAACGCCCCAGAGAAATGACTTCTTCTTGCCTAAAGAAAAGCTCAGCAGCAGCTGGTTCGGACCGAGGCTGCGCTGGACATTCATCAGCAAATTTCGTTCGTCAGATTTCGGGCGTAAAGCGGGAGAATAGCTGATTCCGATTTGGTTTTGCAGTTCGGAAAGCTGGTCCCGTGTCCGCCGGAGCGACGCGGCAAGCAGCGGGATCTGCTTTGGGCTGGCACCGAGCAGAGTGGCTTCCGAGGTCTGCAACTGGGCGAGCAATTCGAAATAGCGTGGCGGGAGCTGCATCTGGTGCCTGAAGGCGGCAATCATCTGCTCCCGAAGATCCGTGGCGCGACTCTTTGCGAGCACGGTCAAAGCCTGGCGCGCAAGGGAAGGATCGTGGCGCTCGAGAGCGAGTTCGGCTGAGAGCTCGACAAAGTCGCGGTAGACACTGTCCAAACTGACAACTGTCTGGGTCCCGGCCAGATCGCCAGGAAGGGCGCTGAGGCGCCAGTTGTCGGCCAGGTTTGCGGCTCTCCGCAGGCTGACCAGAGCCTCAGACTTGTTCCCCAGCCCCTCGAGAATTTCGCCGCGCAGTTGCGGGACCCAGAAGGCGGGCAGATCAGACAGGCTGTCACCACCTGAGGCGAGGGCCCGATCCAGAGTTCGCAACGCTCCCTGAAAATCCTCCCGCTTCAATGCGAGCTGGGCCAGGGTGAAATCGGTAACGGCCAAACTCTTGTCGTGTAGTTCGGTCTTAAGAGTTCGGGCCTCATTAAGGGTCTTTGCGGCCTCAGCAATGTCCCCATGTTCGAAGAGAACCTGGCCGAGATGATCGAGAGCGAGTGCCTCTACCTGCTTCAAACCGGGGCCCTGACGAGACAGGCGAACAGCATTCCTTAGCGTTTCAATGTCAGATCCCTGCTTCAACTCGAACTGACAATCGCCAGCGTTGATCATGGCTCGGACGAGATAGTCTTTTCGATCAGAATTCAGGAGGAGACCGATGGCTTCCTGTGCGGCTTGTTCTGCCAGGACGTTTACGCCCAGTTGCGAGTAAACAGAAGCAACATTAGAGGTCGCCGCGCCGGCAAGCGTTTTGTCCTGAACCGTGAGCGCGAGACGTTTGGAGGAGTTTGCGGACTCGAGTGCAGCCTGGTAGCGAAACAGCCGGATCTCCAGTCCACTTGCATAGAGGAGGGCCTTCGCTTCGGATTGCGGGTCGTGAGTTTTGGCCCCGATTTCCGCTGCGGAATGAAAATGCTGGACGGCCGATATCAGATGATCGCGCTGGCGATCTGTCTGACCCCTCGCAAATTCAGATTGAAAATCGAAAGGTACCGACGGTCGAGACTGTGGGGAGAGAGATCCTTGCAGAAAACAAAGCAGGAGCACTCCTCTGAACACTTGGCCGATCAAATGACCCAGGCCTTACCTGCTCCCAGTCACAAGAACAGGTCGTCGACTGACACCAGACCTATCTGAATTCTCGAACACTGAGTCGAACTTTATCGACGCCCCAGCCGATTATAACCTTCCCTGAGTCCAGAGAGGTTATTCGGGCGATCCCGGCATTACAGCCGAGACGTCGGCGTTAGCAGCCGAAAAGGGAGAGGATGGCTCGTACGATCTGGTCTATGATAACCGGTGGCTTGTGTGCACACGCGAAGGCAACGGAGGAAATGACTTGGATCTTAGCCAGGAGGCAAACTTGAATCATACATCGCAGTAGTGATGGAGTCGGGAAATTGTTCTTGGTAAGAAATACCTTTAATGTAAGAACTACTCTGTTATTCATCCGACTGCTGAGGGCAGTACGTTTTCTCAAGCATTTAGCGTGGTTAGCAAACCGGCCAGCAAGGAAGTCCTGTCCAGAATGGGCTTCAGCAAGATGCTTTCATTGCGCGCGTGGGCGCCCTCTCCGACTGCGCCAAGGCCATCCAGCGTGGGAATCCCCAGGGCCGCCGTAAAATTGCCATCGGAGCCACCGCCGGTTTCGGACTCCTCCAGGGTGAGGCCGAGAGTGTTCGCGACAATTCGGGCTCGCTGAAAAAGCTCAACGATGGCTGCGGAACGCACCATCGGGGGCCGATTCAACCCTCCCTTTACTTCGATGTGGCAGCGCGGGTCAAAAGGCCTTAAGCCTCGAAGGCGGGCGTCCGTCTCCTTCCAGTTCTCAAGTCTGCGCGCGCGAACATCCACTTCGAGACGAGCTTCGGGGGCGACGACGTTGGATCTGGCGCCTCCTTGAATTACGCCGGGGTTGACAGTTGTGCCTTGCTCCAGATTGGTGAGTCCCGCGATGACGGGAATCTGACGAGCCATCTCGACGATAGCGCTGGCGCCGCTCTCAAAGTCGACGCCTGCGTGAGATGCGCGGCCTTTGATGACGACTTCATAGTTGGCTATTCCCTTGCGCGCGGTTTTCAACTTGCCTTCGAGTCCGGTACCAGGTTCGAGAACGAGCACACAGTCGCTTTGAACCGCCTCCTTTTCAGTCAGCGCCCGGGACGTGGGGCTCCCTACTTCCTCATCCGAGACCACCAGCAGTACAACACGTTTTCTGGCTGGAGTTTCCGTTGCAATCAGGGCGCGAATGGCGAAGATAAAGAACGCCAGCCCGGCCTTCATATCGAGCACGCCCGGTCCCCACAGCCGCCCATCGGCCTGGCGGAACGGCATCTCGCGCAGAGTGCCTTCAGGCCAGACCGTGTCGGAATGACCCAGACCCAGAATTTGGCCTTGCGGCTCGCTGGCATGTAGCAGGAACTCCAGCCGCAGATGACGACCGAAGCCGGGCGCATCAAAAAGTGTCGCTTCCGCAATGTCTCGGGTCTTCTCAATCAACAGGTCTACAAAGCTGTTCACGGATTCTGGAGAATCGCTCGGGGATTCGCACTCGACCAGTTCCCGAATCAGTTCGATGAGATCGGGCAGGCGATTCGCAAGGTAGCTCCGGTAAGCGTTCACGGCAGCCATGATAGCGTCTGAACGGCTGATATTATGAGGGTTCCATGCCCACGCTGGACATTCAGGAGATTCAGGCGCTCTTGCCGCATCGTTATCCGATGCTGCTGGTGGACAGAGTTCTTGAGATTACCAAAGATTCGATTGTCGGGATCAAGAACGTTACATTCAACGAGCCGCAATTCACCGGTCACTTTCCAGGTTTTCCGGTGATGCCTGGCGTCATGATCATTGAAGCCATGGCGCAAACGGCTGGCATCCTGGTCACCTTTATTGCTCCGGAGACGCGCGGAAAGCTGATGTTCCTCGCCACCGTTGAGCAAGCTAAATTTCGTAAGCCGGTTGTCCCTGGAGACCAGCTGCGAATCGAGATGAAGATGATCCGCCTGAAGGCGACCGTTGCCAAAATGCAGGGCGTGGCGAGCGTGGACGGTCAGGTCGTTGCGGAAGCTACTGTGATGTGCAAGCTTCTGGATCGAGCCTCC
>CBAAAA010000508.1:0-3693 GCA_964658695.1 uncultured Solirubrobacteraceae bacterium
CGCCGATCTCGAATTGACGCTGCGCGCCGTCGCCTTTTCCGCTATAGGCACCGCCGGCCAGCGCTGTACTTCGCTGCGCCGCCTGTTCCTCCACGAATCCATTTACCATCCGTTTCTTAGCCGTTTGAAGCATGTCTATGCCTCGGTCGCGATCGGCGATCCTCGCGAGAACGGCGCCCTCGTCGGTCCGCTCATCGACCAGCACGCCTTTGAAAGCATGCAGGCGACGCTCGCCGATGCCCGCTCCGCAGGCGCTATCGTTCACGGCGGCGATCGGCTTCCAATTGTTTCAGAACACGCTTTCTACGTACGCCCGGCGCTTGTCGAAGTCCCGCGCCAGACTGATTTTGTCAAGCGTGAAACCTTCGCGCCCATTCTCTACGTCATGCGCTACCAGCACTTCTCAGAGGCGCTTCACTGGCACAATGATGTGCCTCAAGGCCTGGCCTCTTCCATCTTCACCAGCGACCTCCGGGAAGCTGAGGAGTTCCTCTCCGCACGGGGATCCGACTGCGGCATCGCCAACGTCAACATCGGTCCGTCAGGGGCCGAGATCGGTGGCGCTTTTGGTGGCGAAAAAGAAACCGGCGGCGGCCGCGAATCCGGCTCCGACGTCTGGAAAAGCTACATGCGCCGCGCCACTAACACCATCAATTACGGCCGCGATCTGCCACTTGCCCAGGGAGTGAAGTTCGACATCGAAGCATGAAGACGAATGCGGTTCGTTTATTGAACGAACTGAAAATCCAGCACGAGTTGCGCACCTACGAAGTCGATCCGCAAGACCTCACGGCTGAAAGTGTGGCGGAAAAGATCGGCCTTCCCCCGGAACAGGTGTTCAAAACACTCGTCGTCCGCGGTGACCGTAACGGTGTCTCTCTGGCCGTCATCCCGGGCGATGCCGAACTCAATCTCAAAGCCCTTGCAAAACTCTCCGGCGATCGAAAAGTCGAGCTCGTCCCCCTCAAAGAAGTCCAGCCTCTCACCGGCTACATCCGCGGCGGAGTCACAGCGCTCGCTGGGAAAAAAGAATACCCGGTGTACCTCGATGAAACCGCCATCCTCTTCGACACCATCTCCGTCTCCGCCGGAGTGCGCGGCGCGCAAATTCTTCTGAAGCCCGAGGACTACGCCGCTCTCACCAAAGCCAGTCTCGGCCAAATCGCGCAACCTAAATATTCATAACTCAGCGCGCCTCAGTACCGCCAGCTCTTCAAATCCGCCCCGGCCGGAGCCGTCTTCTCCATCCGCTCCAAAATCTGCGGCAGGTACATCTGGTTGTAATGCAGCCGCGAGTACCAGTTCGGTTGCGCAGGATCGCCATTCCAGCAATGCTCCGCGCGCGGACCGTAGCGCACTTCTCCCTCATATGGAACGCCATGCCCCGGTGTGCCCGTCTGCTTCAGAAAATCCTCCATCAGGTAAACCGCGTCGTTTAAAAAATACGTATCGTCCGATCCGACATAGAGGTGCAGCTTGCCCTGCAGCTTCGGCCCCAGCGTGTTCCAGTCGCGCTGTAGAATCGCATCCAGGTCGTAATGCTCGCGCCAGTATTCCGCGGTCTGGTGGTCGATCGCTCCCGTCTGCTTGTCGAAAATCGGCTTCGGATATCCGTCTTCCCCCGTCGGCGAGTAAACGGCTTGCCAGATGTCGAACTGCTCGCCCGACCGCCCGTGGTCTCCCAGAGCCGCTTCGTACGCTATGTTGTCCCGCATCGAAATCAGCGTCTGCCCCAGGTAGTTGCGCATCGCCGGCTGTTCTATCTGTTTGTTCGCGCCGGGAAGATAGAACATGTTGTCCTGCTTGTATAGATCCACCGTCATGTAGGCATGAAAGTCCACCGGGTCCGGACACGCCACAAAGGCGCCATTGTAGTGCTCCGGATAAAACATCTGCACCGCGAGCGACTCCCATCCTCCGGTCGAACCGCCGTAAACGAATCGCGCCCAGCCTTGCGCGATCCCGCGAAACTCATGTTCAATGGCCGGCACCAGCTCCGTCTCAATCGCATCGCCATACGGCCCCACATTCGCCGAGTTCACCGCATACGAATCGTCGTAAAAAGGATTCGCATGCTGCAGCTTCACGATCAGCACGCGCGGAGTTCCCGCCGAAATCCAAGTCTGGTAATTCTTGTACGCCTCCTGCTGCTGGATCCGGTTATACCCGGCAAGATGAAATCGTTCCGAGTAGTCGGGCTTCAGATTTGGATCCGGCGGAGTCTCCCGAAAATCGCCAAACTCCGACACGAAGTGATCGTGAAAAATGATCAGCGGGTAATGCGCCTCCGTATGTGAATCGAAGCCTTCCGGCACCAGCACCACCGCCGACAGATAAACCGGACGTCCCCAGAAAGCGCTCAGCAGTTTCGACTGAATCCTCAAATGGCGAATGTATTTCGTATCCGGATCGGGCTTAATCGGCGGAATCACCTCATCGAGTGAAACTGCAACCGGTGCGGATCCAGGGCCTACATGAATCACCCGCGGCTTCGAATACAAATTGCCTGGAGCAAGATTCCAGTGCTGTCCTTCACCGCGATCCGGAGCCAGCTTCACCGTCTTTCCATCGGACCGGTGAAACGTCTCATACAAATTCAACACCGCCTGGATGTGATAGTCCCCCGGCGGAACGTCTTTCAAACGGGCCCGAGGATAACCCACTGCATCATTCCCGATCCTCAGCGGCTCATCCGGCTTCCATCCGTCCACCGTGACACCAAACATCATCTGCGACTTCGGCGTATCATCAATCTGCATTCGCGGCTCCTCGCTCGCATCATTTGAAAGCAGCAGCAACACCCGTCCATCCAAAGCCTTCGCCGACCGTGCCGCCGGAAAACTCACCGTGATGCTTTGCGAAAATGCGTTGCCCGCGAGCAGGAAAGCCAGCGAGCAGAAGACAAAAGAGCGCATTATCGGAGTATAGGATGCGCGTTACCGTGCGGGTTTGCTCAGCGGCGGATCCCGGTAGTCCGAGTGTGAACTTCCACGGTGAGAAGCGCTGCGCCAGCGGAGCATCTTCGGTCCTTTATCGGAAGAAAACAGGCGCATCCATACGCGAACGGCAGAATCAATCGATTGCTGGAAGCGCTACTGCGGTCCTATGCCCTCGGACTAAAGGAACTCCCGCCACTGGTTTATGGCGCGCCCAGATCAAGGAACCGATGCTGGAAGAAGACAACGTTCGGGAAGGCTTTCTTGAACACGGTCACTATCTCATCCTTCGCAATGAACTCCCCGATCATCAACGCCTCATTCTGGTGATCGGCTATCACGTCGGAATGCGTCGCGAAGGAACCTATCCCTGGAATGGCCCGAAATCGACTGGGATGCAAACCTGGTTTGGCTCAAGAAGAAACAGACCGTGCAACGGGCCGCTTATAGGAGGAACTACGAATGTTACTGAAAATGGCCAATGCGGGGCGCGATTCGAATGCCCGTTTATCGTGGCCTGGGACCGCCATGGCACCTCAGAGATCAAGACAGACTGGAACAAAGCGCGGCGCGGGATGGAAGAGGCTGTCCAAGAGTTTAAGGGCAAGAGTATATAGCCGAAGTTTGTAGCACCCGAACTGCTGATGGACGGGATCTAAACGGCTAAGTCTTTTGGAAAGCAGGTAATTCTATTGGCTCCTCAGGTAGGATTCGAACCTACAACCCTTCGGTTAACAGCCGAATGCTCTACCGTTGA
>CBAAAA010000509.1:0-3689 GCA_964658695.1 uncultured Solirubrobacteraceae bacterium
GAGACCGCTACCGAGAGGATCACACGGTAGAAAGCCGGCGCAAACTGCAGCGTCTCATCCAGGACGCCCTTCAGCACCAGGTACGGAGGCGCAAATCCAACCGCCAGCGCAATCAGCCCCGCTAGAATTCCGGGCAACGAAATCGACACGCTCATAGCGACACACCCGGCCAGCGCGAAAACCGCACCGCAAATCGCAAGCGTACGGATGCTGAGTTTCTGCGCCAGTTTCCCCGCCAGCCAACGCCCTGCCAGCAGCGCCACAAAGAACAGGCTGAGAACCGAAATGGCCGCCGTCGGAGCCGATCCCAGCCGGTGAATCAGAAACAAGGGAAGCCAGGCAGCCACCGACCACTCACTCCCAAGCTGCACAAACAGCAGGCAGAGTAGAAGGAAGGCGGCGATCGTCCGCAACTGCCGGAACTTGGCATCGCCTTTTGCGCCACGCTTCTGTATCACTACCAGCGGCTTTCGCCCGGTAATAAACAGCAGCAAACAGAGCAGCGCTGCTCCGGCAACAGGAATGGGCATGAGGCGTCCGAACCCGGAGGCGTAGCAAACGCCCCCCACAACCGCGGAAAACAGGCACCCGAGACTCAGCAGATCAGTGACCCTGCGCAGCGCGCGCATCCCCAGCTGGCTCGAAAATGGCTTCAGAGCGAACAGCGAGGCAATGCAAACCGATCCTGCCGCTACACCGGTCCCCGCAACGAAGACCAGTTCCCAGACGAACGGGATCGTCAGTGACTGTAAGGCAAGGGCCAGCAGACCCGCAGCGCCCAGACCAAGCCCCGTTACCGCCACCGGACGAACGCCAAACTTATTCAGCACAAGAGACGAAAGTGCGGCAGCCAGCAAGAATCCGAGGTTGAAGGCAAGGAATCGCAGCCCGGCCAGCCCCAGATCGCCGTCCAAATTCAGGTTTCTGGTGACCGCCAGCAGTCCCGGAACCGTCAGCAACGTCCCGAACACGGCAAATCCGCAAAGCCATCGGAGATCGCTCCGCTTTCTGAAGATTTCCTCAATTAACTTGATCGTGCTGGTTGACACTGGCGGATATTAGTGAGCTAGAATCGTAGCATCACTGAAGAAGGAGGTGGTCCAGTAAGAATGAATTCTGGTAGTGACTGTAGCATACAATCCACGCGCGAGGTGGCCGACTCTTAAAGTCGCCGTTCGTACGTTCAGGTTTCGTTCAGTGACGAGCCGAAGTTCCCTGTGGATCGGCTGCCCGTCGCGCGTAACGTAGCTAGAGTGAATCAAAAACCCCGCACCGGGCATCTTAATGCTCTGTGCGGGGTTTTCTCTTGAGGCGCCTGACAGGCACTTTCTAAGGTGTGTTACTATGCACTTGATCCCAACGCACCACCGCTTCACCATAGGCGTGCGCGGACTCAAATCGAAAGGATTTTCACGAAATGAAAGCAGGAATCCATCCCGCCTATGACGAAGTAAATGTGGTTTGCGCATGCGGATCTACCTTCAAGACCCGCTCGACGCACAAAGGCGACCTGCGCGTTGAAATCTGTGCAAGCTGCCACCCCTTCTTCACTGGCCGGCAGAAGCTGGTCGACACCGAAGGCCGCGTTGACCGCTTCCAGAAGAAAGCCGCCAAGGCACTTGAACTGCAGGCCCAGAAAAAGGCCTCTGACGCCGCTAAGGCAGCCAAGAAAGTTGTCCATTAAGCATCGCAATGCGCCGTTTTCAGCCGGCGTTCTTATAGGCGGAAAAAACCCAGGGCCGGAGCCAGCAATACGCTGTTTCCGGCCTTCGTTTTTGCCGTTTTCGACTATGCAAGAATTGCGGTCATGCTGCGGACCCTCTTCGCCTGTTTCACCTTCTGTCTGACCTCCCAAGCCGCCTATCTGCGCGTTAACCAGATCGGCTACGAAGTTGCCGAACCCTCCCATCGAGCGTATCTGATGTCCACAGCCAGCGAAACCGGCGCATTCAAGGTTCTAAACAGCGACGGCAAGCCGGTGTACACCGCAGCCGTAGGTCCACTGCTCGGCCAATGGGGCAATTACCACGTCTACGCCCTCGACTTCCAGGTCCATGAATGCGGCCGCTACTCCATCAGCGCCTCCGGTGTTCAATCGCCGGTCTTTGCCGTTGACGAACCCGCCAGACTGTACCCTGGCTTGCTCCTCAATACGAAGTTTTTCTACCAGACCGAACGCGATGGCCCGGATTACAAACCGAATGCGCTCCGATCCGCTCCAGGTCATCTCAACGACGCTCACGCGTCTGTTTATGAGACTCCGCCGCTGGATGAAAACGACAACATCGCCACGACCGGACATCCGCTGACTGCGACCGGGGCCACGATTGACGCTTCAGGCGGCTGGTGGGACGCCGGCGACTACATGAAGTATGTGGAAACGATCAGCTACACCGTCGCGCTACAGGAGATCGGCGTCCGCGACTTTCCGAACGAAATGGGAGCTAAATCGCCCGTTAATCCGCCTCGTCCGCCGGCCTCTATCTCTTACTCCGGGGACACCGCTGGTGCTCCCTCGTCATCGGACTTCAGCGACGAGGCAGCGTTCGGCATTCACTTTCTGCTGCGCATGTGGGACGACAAATCGAAGACCCTCTACTATCAGGTCGGCAACAGCCAGGACTGGACGAACTTCCCGAATCTGCTCAGCGATTACGACATTTGGCGTCTGCCGCAGGCTGATGACGGCTGGGATGGATGCAGCGCCGGCGCCAGGTACATCTGCCATCGTCCCGTCTTCCGGGCAGGGAAGCCAGGCGCCAAGATCAGCCCCAATCTAGCCGGGCGTCTGGCAGCCGGCTTCGCCGGCTGCTATCTGCTGAACCGCGGTAAGGACATCTGGCTGGCCAATCGCTGCCTCAAGAACTCCCAAGACGTGTTCGATCTCGCCGATACCTCGTTCGCCGATCCCGCTTCATCCGTCGACGCCGGGACCTGCGCCTCGGGCTGTCTTCAGACCATCATTCCGTTCGACGGCTATCCCGAAACCGTCTGGGACGACGACATGGAACTGGGCGCGACCGAGCTCTATTTCGCTCTCCAGGCGGCCCACGAAAAAGAAGCCGCCGCTCATTATCTTACCCAGGCGGCCCATTTCGCACACAACTACATCACGAAGATCTACCAAACGGGAAATGCGGACACGCTCAACCTCTACGACGTCAGTGGTCTCGCCCACTTCGAACTTTATCGGGCGTTGCGTGAAGCCGGCAACCCGACGGGACTCGAAGCAACCGCGCCGGGCATTCGCAGCCAGCTCTTAAAACAGGTCGATGATGCCATCGGCCACGCCAAGACAGATCCGTGGGGCTTCGGGGCCGGCTGGACCGGAGACACCACATCACACGGCGGCGGTATTTCGGTGATGGCAAGCGAGGCCTTTTACCTGACCGGGCGCGCTGAGTACAATTTGTATGCGCAGCGCTGGATGGCAAACATTCTCGGCGCGAATGCCTGGGGCTCGTCGTTCATTGTCGGCGACGGCTCCGCCACGTTCCCGAATTGCATCCAGCACCAGGTGGCCAATCTGGCGGGGGCGCTGGATGGCACGGCCGGCGGTACACCGGTCCTGTGGGGCGCGGCTTCGGAAGGCCCTGCCGACGAGACCACATCGGGCGCTCTCGATGGCATGATCTTTTGTCCCGCCGATGGATCAGACCGCTTCGCCAAATTCAACGGCAACGGCTCCG
>CBAAAA010000510.1:0-3682 GCA_964658695.1 uncultured Solirubrobacteraceae bacterium
AATAATCGGACCTTGTCAGTTCCTGAGTACACTTCCACTTGCACGGTCTTGCCCTCCTGCCCAGGCCAACTCCAGCTTGGCAACGTGGGATAAGTGGCCCACATCGTGGCGATGATCTTCTTGCCTTCAGGTTCCGGCAGGCGAACGGTTGCATACACGCGATCGCCTCCATTCCAGATGATGTCCCGATAGTAAGACTGCGGCTTGCGGTAGCCTGTCAAATCGATGTCACCGCAGACTGCGGCGTGCCATGGATAATTATGGAACAGGACAGCCATCGCGGCTTGCATGGCCGGATCCTTCGGTCCTTGCGACATCATTGCCGCCATGTCTATGCCGTTGGCCATGCCGAGGAACATCTTGTCCACTGTTGCGGTGGTCATCATCACTGCGGCTATTTGCGCGGCCTGCTGCGCCTGCTCGGGCGTGCCGTATGACCAGGCGCCGATCCCGGACTCACCGAGATAGTCCATCGAAGTCCAGGTGATGTCGCCAAGCACGTACCGGTTGTCGTGCGAGATCTTCCATAACCGGAATGCGTTTGCCGGAAATGACTCCGTCGTGAGCATCATGCGGGACGGGAGTATGGTGTGGTCATCCGCGTAGCTGTTTTGAAGGCTGTAATTGTAGCCGGTGATGTCGAGTTGCGAGAATACCGCTTGGGAGGTCGGCAGAGTTGTTGTGCCGGGGAACGCCAGCGTAAGCGGACGCGTGCCATCAAGAGAGCGTACCTGATCGGCCAAATTCTTTGCGATCCCACCACCTTTCTCCACTTCGAGTTCCGGAATCTCGTTGCCGATCCCCCAAATCACGACTGAAGGATGATTGCGGTCGCGCAGGACCATGCCAGAGATGTCACGCTTCCACCAGCCATCGAAATCAGTGCCGTTATCAAACTTAACCTTGTGCGCCTCCCAAACGTCGAATGGTTCATCTAAGACCAGCAGCCCCAGGCGGTCGCAAGCATCGAGAAATGCCGGCGAGGGAATGTTGTGGGCAGTCCGGACAACATTGTGGCCAGCCGCTTTGAGCAACTCCACCTTGCGCTCTTCCGCACGATCGAAAGCCGCGGCGCCAAGCGGGCCATTGTCGTGGTGTACGCTGCCGCCCGTGAGTTTGATCGAATTGCCATTCAACAGCAAACCCTTATCTGCTGACCACGCGAGTGAGCGGATGCCGAAAACAGTGACGACCTCATCAATGATCCGATCGTTTTGCGTGACTCTCGTAACCGCGTGATACAGAACTGGAGACGCGGGAGACCAGAGAGCAGGCTTGGATACGGGAATCTCTTGAGTCAACTCCTGGGCCCTATTCGCAATCAGTTGAACGGGAGACTCGGCATTTCCAACTTTTTGCCCGCTGCGGTCCAGTAAGGTGGTTTGAACGGTGAACGTTCCTGTGGCTGCGGACTCGTTTGCGATGCTAGTGCTTACTCGAACCCTTGCCGCGGCATCCGATGCCTCAGGAGTGGTGACAAATACTCCCCAATGCGCGACGTGCGTCGGATTCGTCACCACGACACGAACGTGCCGGTATATGCCAGATCCGCTGTACCAACGGCTGTTCGGCTGAGCGGAGTTGTCCACGCGCACCGCGATTACATTGCGACCCGTGAAGTTCAGTTGTGGTGTAAGATCGAGTTCGAAACTCGTGTATCCATAGGGCTGTGCGCCGATCTTTTGCCCATTCAAATAAATTGTGGCGTTTCTGTAGATGCCGTCAAATTGCACGCTGACGCGCTTCTCTCTCCACTCAGGAGGGGCGCCGAACGTCTTACGATACCAGCCGACGCCATTCGGGAAAAAGCCGCCGCCGGAGGCCGATGGAGCGTTCTTCTCCGGCGCACTCTCAATGCTCCAGTCGTGGGGCAGTTGCACCGTTCGCCAAGGTTGATCTGAAAACGAGGGTGCCTCCGCGCCGCTCGGATCACCGAGCATAAACTTCCACTCGGAATCGGCCCCCAGTTCCAGCCTGGGCGAGTCAGCGGGCGCGGCGGGTGTTGAGGCGGGAACCAGCGATGTAAGAACTGCACAGACCAACACGAATAACTGGTGATGTGACTTCACGAAGACCTCTTTCGAATTGAAGTTTTGCGAACCCCAGGTCGCTTTGCAGATTTGGGGCCAGGTGATTTCTTTACTGCGCTTAACCCGAGCACGAGCAAACGGATTGTTTCGCGGAATAGCCGGTCAATCGGCTGCCCATATTCAATTTCGACTTTGCTTCCTAACGATGCGAGGCGGCGCTGTGCGCCGATGACTCCGTTGATCACCGCATGCAGCGTAAGATCAGGGTCCAGGTCGGGGCGCAAAGAACCGTCTGCCATGCCTGCTCGTATCAACTTGCTGAAGAATCGGAATCCTTGTGGATTGATCTGCGACTCCAAGGTCAAGAGGCGTTCAGCCGGCCAGTCTCTTGCATACATTGCGTCGAACTGTGCCATAAAGCGAACCTTTGCCGGACTTCTCTCAAGTTCGTCCGCCATGAACTCAAGCAGCGCGGTGATCTTGGCAAGTCCACTGGACACGCCGTCCATTCGCTTCTTTGCATTTTCAGAGGCTACGGCAAATAGCTCACTCACGATCGCCCAGACGATGCCGTCTTTGTTCGAGAAGTATTCGTAGAGGGTTGACGCACGAATCCCACTTGCCGACGTGATATCGGCCATACTGACACGGTCTATCCCACGCTGGTCGAATAGTGTCTCGGCAGCATCCAGGATGCGGCGGCGCTGACGCTCCCGGTGAGCATGATATCCGTTGACGGCCGATTCTGCTGCTGTCCTGGACATTAGTTCTAATCTGAAATAGTAATCCAAATTCAAAATACTATTCCGAAGTACGAGGCTAACGTATGCTCTCCCGGGTTGTCAACTTCGGTTCTTGGTGGGTGCTGCAGATCGCATGGGCTAGATCGCGCTGCTCCCGAGTCCAGCCAACTTGCTTCTCCGCTATCGGCAGGTCCCTACGTGCGTTTCACAAGAAAGGAAGAGGCCAGCAAGGCTACGCCGATCAGAAAAGGGAGCACACCTGAAAGAGCTCCCTCACCCCCACCAACCGAATGGAGGAAGATGTATAGTCCGAGTCCAACAGCGATCAGAACGAGTCCGCCAGTCCGCAGATCTTCAGTCCTCTTCTTTGCGGTTGCACGTTGATCCTCGCGGTACAACTGCAGTGCTACGTCAGCTCCGGGTCCGGCGGTCTCGGAAATCTTCTTCAACATGTCCGCCTTGTAGTAAGCTTCCCGCTCGAGTCTACGCTCGTTGGCCCACGATGCAACGGCGATGAACGAAAATAGAGCTACGGCTCCGACGCTCAAGAAGAGGAACAGGGCTCCGGGGTGAATCAGATTCTCCATCATATTGACTCCTTTGGGTTAGCATCCGGTCAGACAGGGGGCACGCCCGTCCGGTTGCATTTTCTTCAGGGATGCAGATAATGCAACCGCCGAACCCGCAGCCGGGTCATACCGTGTCACAGACGGATGGAGTCAATAGAAGATCACCAGCGGAGGGAGGACGAGGTGGCAGTTGAACGGGTTCTGGCCGGTGACACTGCCGCGTTCGAAAGCATAGTCAGCCGCTGGCAGAATCCGCTGATCAATCTCGCTTACCGTTTCTGTCGCGACCGCACTCGGGCCGAGGACTTGGCTCAGGAGGCCTTTGTCCGTGCTTACCGCG
>CBAAAA010000511.1:0-3672 GCA_964658695.1 uncultured Solirubrobacteraceae bacterium
AGTTCGGTGGATGCAACCCTGACCGAGAATGACGAAATCGCATTCCTCCCGCCGGTGAGCGGGGGCTCAGCCGAACCCTTGCATCTGGAAGACGAGCAGGGCCATTTCTTTGCCATCACGCGCCATCTCATCGAAACCCGGCATCTCGTCGAAAAGATCAAGCGTCCCGATGACGGGGCGGTCGTTGTGTTTGAAGGAGTGGTTCGCAACAACACGAAAGGGCGTCGAACCGAGTATCTCGAATACGAGTGTTACGAGCAGATGGCCCTCGGCCAGATGGCCGGCATCGGTCGCGACATCGCCCGTACACTTCCTATCGGACGCATCGGCATTGTTCATCGTCTGGGCCGCCTCGAAATCGGTGAAGCGAGCGTCGTTATTGTGGTCGCCGCGCCCCATCGCGGAGCCGCCTTCGATGCAGCCCGGCAGGGAATCGATCGATTGAAACGCGAAGTACCGATTTGGAAGAAAGAGATTTTTGCCGATGGCGCCGTCTGGGTCGATGGCGAGTGGGATGAACGTCTGCTGGCAGGTTCGGTTGCTCCTCAGTCGCTATAAACTGGCGGCGCTCCTCTGCGCACTCCCCATCGTGCTCCTAGCTCAGTTCAAGCCTGCCCAACCCCCGCCTTCCGATTCTTCCACTCCCCCGACCTTCTCAATAAAGGTCAACCTGGTTCGCCTGCTCGTTTCGGCGCGAAATCCAGGCACCGGTGCCCCCGTAACGAACCTGAACCGCGACGACTTCCAGGTCAAAGACTCGGGACTCGATCAGAAAATCACCGTCTTCGAGCGCAACACTTCCTTGCCGCTCTCCGTCGCGCTCCTGATTGACTGCAGCGGCAGCACGCAGATCGATCTCCACTACGAAACAGAATCAGTTCTGCGATTCATTCCTCTTCTCCTGCACGCAGGAAATCCTCAGGACGCTTATGCCCTCTTCACCTTCAATTGGCGGACCAGCATGGAACTCGATTTCACCCGCAATCAGAAGCGCGCCGAGAAGGTTCTCCGCGGGCTGCATGGCGAAGGCGGAACGTCGCTCTATGACGCAATCTATCTCGCAAGTGACTCACTCACTGGCCGCGAAGGGCGGCACGTCATGGTCGTTGTTACCGACGGAGGAGATACCACCAGCTACAAGAAATTCGGCGATGCTCTGCAGGCGGCACAGCAAGCCGACGTCGTCCTGTATCCGATCGTCGTCGTGCCCATTGCCAGTGATGCGGGTCGGAACATCGGTGGCGAACACGCCCTCGCGACGCTCGCTTCCTCGACCGGCGGTCAGATCTTCTACGCTGAGGGATTCGAACACGTGGACGAAGCCCTCAGCACAATTCTGCAGGAGCTGCGAACCCAATATCTGCTCGGTTTCTACCCGACCGGAACACCCGAGCAGCACCGCAGCTATCATCCCGTCACTGTGAAAGCTCGCGCCAGCGGTATTACACTATCGACTCGCAGCGGGTACTACGAACCTTAGCTTCAATCGCTCTCTGGTCGTTTCTCGCTTGACACTGTAATTTGTCGGTCATACTATGGCATTACCCCTGTCAGGTTACTCGTACCTCTACGGTTCGTAGCAAAATCCCAAGGAGAAGAATTCGGATGACCCTTCCCGTGTCCCGGTCGCAGATGACGTGGCTGTCTCGCTGTGTGATCGGAGCCCTCGCTTTCATAGCGCTACTCCGCTGGCCACAACATCTGTCGGCTCAGGAGGTGACCGCAACCATTAATGGCCAGGTCACGGATGCCACCGGCGGTGCGGTTGTGGGCGCCAAAGTAACGGCCACAGATACGGCGCGCGGCGCTACTTTCAGTGGAGTTTCCGGATCCGATGGCGGCTATCACTTGACTCGGCTCCCGGTCGCCACTTACAACCTACAGGTGGAGCAGACCGGTTTCGACACAGTCAAGCAGAGTAACATCACCCTCGTTTTGAATCAGGTAGCGAAACTCGACTTCACTCTGCAAGTAGGCGCCTCTTCCACCACGGTTGAGGTCAGCGCCGCCCCGCCCCTCCTGGACACCGAATCCATGCAGCTCGGAACGCTGATCGACGCGAAAACAAATGTCCAGTTGCCGTTGGCCACCAGAAATTATGTGCAGCTGACACTGCTCGCTCCGGGAGCCATCACGCCCAATCCGGCCGGCTTCAAGGGCGGCCAGACCACCTTCAACAGCAGCCGCCCCTACATTAACGGCAACCGCGAGGAGAGCAACAACTTCATCCTGGATGGCATGGACAACAATCAGATCTCCGACAATCTGGTCGCTTACACGCCCAGCATGGATGCCATCGAAGAGTTCAACGAAATCACGCAAAATCCCTCCGCCGAGTTCGGGCGCTTTATGGGCGGCATCACTAGCGTCTCCATCAAGTCCGGAACCAATGCCTATCACGGCACGGCCTTCGAATTCTTCCGCAACGACAAGCTGAACGCCAATGACTGGAGCCAGAATCTGACCGGCCAGCCCAAAGGGCTCCTCCGCTGGAATGAGTTCGGCGGCAGCATCGGCGGTCCCATCAAGAAAGACAAGCTGTTCTTCTTCGCCGATTATCAGGGCTCGCGCTTTGATACCCCCTCCAGCACCGGTACCGCCACCGTGCTCACCGCGCAGGAGCGCACTGGAGACTTTTCTCAACTGCTGACCGCCACCCCGAACAGTTCACCCACGCAGATCTATAACCCCTATTCAGTGAACGCGGACGGTACGCGTGCTCCCTTTCCCGGTAACATCATTCCCGCCCAATACCTCAGCAAAGCCGCCCTGGCGATTGTGAATTCCAAGTATTACCCCGCCGCCACTTCTTCCAGTCTTCGCTTCAACCAGACCAATACCAATCACTCCGCGACCGATGGCGATCAGGGCGATATCAAGGTCGATTATGTTCTGTCGGAAAAGGATCACTTCTACGGACGCTACTCGCAGAGCGACATCGAAAATCCCAGCACCAACTCACTGCCGCTCGATTACAACAGCTTCGGTCACTTCCCGCTTCACAACGGCGTCCTCGATTACACCCGGTCCATCTCGCCGAACATCGTCAACGACCTGCGCGGCGGCGTGAATTACATGATCGGCAACACCGGCACCAGTGCCTCCTCCCTGCCCAACCTTCCGCAGCAGTTTGGCATCCCCGGAGTGCCCATCGATATTCTGCCCAGTCAGAACATCAATGGCGGGTACGCCGACGGCATCGGCAACAGCGATAACGTCCAGCTGTTCGCAACCACCGTCATTCAATACGGCGACACCGTCATCTGGAACAAAGGCAAACACACCATGCGCTTCGGCTTCCAGGGTTTCCGAAACCGCGTCGATGTGTTCTACTCCGGCAACAACGGCGTCTCCGGACAGTTCACTTACAACGGACAGTTCACTACCCTCAGCCCCGCTTACAAATACGACAGCTCCAATCCTGTTACCGGCGGCCTTCCCGAAGCTGACTTCATGATGGGCCTGCCAGAAGAAGTGGGCGTCGGCACCGATGGCGGAACCTGGGGACAGCGCTACAACATCTTCGGCACGTTCTTCACAGACACCTGGCGCGTTACCTCCAAGCTGACCCTCGATCTCGGTCTGCGCTGGGAACTGAATACGCCCTGGGAAGAAGTTAAGAATCGCGAGGCTAACTTCGCCCCGTTCTCTGGTCAGGTGGAGTTAGCTGGA
>CBAAAA010000512.1:0-3662 GCA_964658695.1 uncultured Solirubrobacteraceae bacterium
AAGGCGTGCTTGTCGATGTTGTTGTCGGCGACGAATTCGCGGAGCTGGTTGACGTGATGGCAAAGCTGCGGGCGCCGGGCGGCTGTCCGTGGGACCGGAAACAGAGTTTTGACAGCATAAAGGCCTATCTGCTGGAAGAAAGCTACGAGGTCATGGACGCCATCGATCGTAGAGATTGGTCTGGGCTGGCCGAAGAGCTCGGCGACCTGATCCTGCAGCCTGTCTTCTTTGCCGAAATGGCGGCCGAAGAAAAGCTTTTCGATATTTCCGACTCGCTGGACGCAATCAATCAGAAACTGATCCGCCGTCATCCCCACGTCTTTGGGAGTGAAAGTGCCGAGACGCCAGAGGACGTCAAACAGCGCTGGGACGAAATCAAGAAACAAGAAAAGAAGGAGCAAGCGGAATCTCAGAAGGGATCAGTCTTGGAAGGCGTGCCCCGAAACCTGCCGGCGCTCGTCGAAGCGGAAAAGATCGGGCAAAAAGCGGCGGGAGTCGGATTTGAGTGGACGGACATCGGCGGCGTCCTCGAAAAATTGCAGGAAGAAGCCCGCGAACTTGCGGCTGCCAGGGAAGGAGCGCAGCAGTCCGAAGTCGAGCATGAATTGGGTGATCTACTGTTTACCGTCGTCAACCTGGCGCGTTTCTTGAAGGTCGATCCGGAGCAGGCCCTTCGAAAGACCAACGCCCGCTTTCGTAATCGGTTTGCGCATGTGGAACGGAACGCGGAACTACTCAGCGAAACACCTCTGGAGCGCATGGAGCAGCTGTGGGCTGAAGCGAAACAATTGGAGAAAAACGGGCAGACTCACTGAGCGCGCAGGCGCTCGGATACTTTTTCGACCTGACGCATGAGGCGAAGCGTGTTTCCCCCATAGATCTTCTTGATCTCCGCGGGCTTATATCCTTTTTCCAACAGAGCGCGGGTGAGATTCGGGAATTTTGATACGTCATCCAGGTCGGTAGGCGAGCAGGTGATGCCATCGAAGTCGCTCCCAATGCCGATTGCATCTACTCCGGCGATTTGTTTTACGTGGTCGATATTGGCAACCACATCCGCCAGAGTCGCCCGCACCTCGTACTTCTTTTCCTCGCCTTCCAAATCCAGGAGAGCTTTTTGAAGTTGAGCGGGATCGTTCTTGAACTGTTCTCTCAGCTGTTTGTAACGGTCGTTAAGCGGTGAGTTCCTGGCCGCGTCGGCTGATTTCTGCGAGACGAAATCACAGTTAACACTCATCTGAATGACTCCGCCCTTTTTGGCCAGTGCGACGATCATTTCGTCCGTCATATTGCGCGGCACGTTGGAGATGGCCCGGCAATCGGAATGCGAGGCGATCAGCGGAGCCTGGCTGGTCTCCAGTGCGTCGTAGAAGGTCTTATCTGAAACGTGCGAGATGTCCACCATCATTCCGATCCGATTCATTTCGTGAATAATGTCTTTTCCAAAAGGCGTGAGGCCATTATGATGGGCGACCGTGGCATCGTCCATATCGCCGGAGGAATCCGCCCAGCCGTTCGTGTTCATGTGAGTCAGCGTCATGTAGCGGACGCCAAGCCGGTAGTAATCACGTAAAAGTCGGGGACTATCCTCGATTGCATGACCACCTTCTAAGCCGAGCAACCCGGCGATTTTGTGCTTTTTACGGGCGCGTTCTATGTCGGCCGCCGTCAATGCCAGTTGAAAGTCTCCTGGATACCGCTCCAGGATGTCCTTATGAACTGTGTCGATCATCTGCAGTTCCCGATTTGCTGAGTGATTGCCCTCCACGTAGTTCGCTCCGACATACACCGAGAAGAAAATGGCGCCCACTCCACCCTCTCGAAGACGTTTTATATCGGTGTGCGTCTTAGGAGAATTGCCGATGTCAGCGCCATCCACAGTGAAAGACGGAATGTCGTTGTGAGTGTCGATCAAGACAGCCGATCTGGTGATTGCCTTTACCTCGGAGTCGATATTCCCTGCTCCCGCAAATGCGAAGGGCGCCGCGGCGCAGAGCATCAGGCTGAAAGTGATGCGATACATCAAATCAGAATACAATTGAGGGAAAAGCAATGATTGAGAACGAGCGTAGCGGGCTGCGAACTTTGGGGGCTGTTTGCGCCATCCTCCTGGGGATTGTCTTTCTGGTTTCCGGTGGATGGAAGGTGCTGATGCCATTTCAAACCGGTGAGCTGCTGGAGCAGGCTCAAGTACCAGCAGGTCTGGGCGTTCTTGGCGCTTCCGTCTTGGGAACTCTGGAACTTTTCACGGCCGTGCTGCTATTCATTCCCTCGTGCCGGCGTTGGGGCGGCCTTCTCAGTTCGGCATTGATGATCTTTTTCATTGGATGGGTAGGCTACTTTTATCAGACCTTGCATGGCCGCGAATGCAGCTGTTTCCCGCTGATCAAGAGGACTATCGGACCGGGATTTTTTGTTGGCGACGGCATCATGCTTTTAATGGCGCTTGGTGCTCTCACCTGGTCTGCCCAAGTGCGTCGCTTCCGGATTCCCGCCATTGCTCTAGCAGGCGTAGCGGCGCTGGCGCTGGTCAGCTTTGGCGTCAATGCCAAGGAACGTCAGTCGGTCCAGGTACCGACCCCGCTCATTGTAGACGGCAAGCCGGAGAATCTGACGCATGGCAAAGTCTTTGTTTTTTTCTACGATCCTTCCTGTGAACACTGTGATGCAGCTTCGAAGTTCATGTCCACCTTTAACTGGAACGACACGCGGGTTATTGCCATTCCCACGGTGAACCCCCAATGGGCAGGTTCTTTTCTGCACGATACGCATTTGAAAGCGGGCACAAGCCTGGAGTCGGCAAGAATGAAGGCTGCCTTTCCGTTCGTAGACCCGCCATTCGGCGTTGCTCTGGTTGATGGAAATCCGAAAGAGACCTTCAATCAGGCCCAGTTCAACAGTCCTCTGCCGAAGCCGGACCTGCAGAAGCTCGGCTTTGTCAATTAAGGCGCCGGGGCTCTCAAGGAACCGCCCAAAACGGGCCCGGAATCAAGCGTGCCGCCGGTTGCTTTCCCTGTCTCGCGGCACATAACCGGGCCCTTGCGCTATTGAATGTCCGATGCCTTATCACCTTTAAACGTCACTTTGATCCCATCGCTAAAGACATAGATCTTCTTCGGGCCGAGATCGACGATGTTCTTGGGTGCGCCTTCGATGGCGGTCACCTGGTCGATCGTCTGTCCCAGGGACAGAACGCCGGGAGGGGCCGCAGGCCCTGCGGGAGCGCTGGAGGCCTCCAGTGTGGCGGTGGATGGCTCCTTGGAGACCTGGCTAAGAACTTCCTTTTCGGCCTGATCAGCTTGTTTGGATTCCTGGGCAATCTCGGCGCCGGCGGACGCATCGGGTGGAGGGGCGGCAGCCGCAACTGGAGCGTTCACAGGAGGCGCTGTGGCCGAGACAGGAAGTGCCGGTAAGCCACCTTTCGATTGTTTGGCCTGCAGCTCGCCCATGCCCTGGTCGATCGTCTCGCGCATATGGTTTTGCATCTCCTGCAACTCTGCTAAGGCGATGGATACAGAGCTGCCGACGCGGCACTCCTGGCCGCCTTTACTCGAAAGCACCAAAAGCGTGGCAACGGTAGCATCTGCCGGCGTCTGGCCGGACAGCTGCAGAGCGTCACCCTCCGTAATCGCGCACTCAGCCGTGGACGCATCGGTCACATC
>CBAAAA010000513.1:0-3646 GCA_964658695.1 uncultured Solirubrobacteraceae bacterium
TGAACACGGGCAAAAAGCGGTGTTCCGGAACGGTGTTTCGGAAACTCAGCGCGTTACCGCGTTGAAGCTACGCAGTTCTTCCAGGCGCAGGTGACCCGTGTAAATAGACATTCCAATCGCGCAATGGATGTTCATCGAGGTCAGCGCCCTGATGTCATCCATCGTCGTGATCCCGCCAGCCGCAATCAACTCGTGGACCGTCCGCCCGCGAAGACTTTCAAACCAGGAGAGATCCGTTCCCTGCATCAATCCTTCCTTGTCTACGTAAGTGCACAGGAATCCGCTGCAGTACGGCTCCAGCTCCGCAATCATGTCCGCCGCGCTCCAGCGCGTGGCTTCCTGCCACCCTTGCACCACAATGTGGCCTGCCTTGCTATCCAAAGCCAGCGTTAGCCGGTCTGCCCCGACTGCCTCCACCAGATCTTCCAGAAACCTGGTATTCGGGCCTTCATTAGAGAATGCAGCTGTGCCAACGATCACCCGGTAGGCGCCTTGCGCGATCAATTCGAGAGCTCGTTCTACCGAGCGAACCCCGCCGCCAATCCGCAACTGGGCACGCGCCGCAAGCTGCTGCACAATCGCCTGGTTGGATCCGCTTCCCATTGCGGCATCCAGATCGATCACCTGGATCTCGGGAAATCCGGCGAACATTTCCACCGTTTCCTTCGGCGGTTTCCCCTCCAGGGCCTTTTCGCGCCCCTGACGTAATTGGACTACTTTGCCGTCCATCAGGTCGATACACGGAATAATCATCCGATGGGCCTCACAGGTCCGATGGGCCTAACTGGAATGTTCGCCTCTGCGAGAGCAGTTTTCAAATCGCTCACAGTGTACTTTCCATAATGGAACACTGAGGCGGCCAGTGCCGCATCCGCGCAACCTTCCGTCAGAACCTTCACAAAATCCGCCGGAACTCCTGCCCCGCCCGAGGCAATAATCGGAATCGTGGTGCGCCGCGAGACAGCCTCCGTCAGTGGGCAATCAAATCCCGTCTGCACGCCGTCAGTATCCATTGAGGTCAGCAGGATCTCCCCGGCGCCGAGAGACTCGCCGCGCTGCGCCCATTCCACGGCATCCACGCCTTCATCGTGACGGCCTCCTTTGGTAAATACGTGCCATTTCCCTGCCCCGAAGCGCCTGGCATCGATCGCCAAAACGACAGCCTGCGCGCCGAACTCCTCACTGAGTTCGTGGATCAGGTCCGGCCGGCGAACCGCCGCTGTGTTGACGCTGACCTTATCCGCTCCCGCCAGAATGATTTGGCGAGCGTCCGCAACCGTGCGAATGCCGCCGCCCACGGTGAGCGGAATGAATACTCGCCGCGCCGTCCGGGCCACTAAATCCGCCATGATGGCGCGTGCATCGCTCGATGCCGTGATATCGAGGAAGACTAATTCATCCGCGCCCTGCAGGTTATAGCGTTCCGCCAGTTCGATCGGATCTCCCGCATCCTTCAGGCCCAGGAAATTGACGCCCTTCACCACCCGGCCGCCGGTCACATCCAAACAGGGGATAATTCGCTTGGCCAACATCAGACTTTGAGAAAGTTTTCAATCACCCGCAGTCCGACTGGACCCGACTTCTCCGGATGGAACTGTACGGCATGCAGGTTCTTCTCTTCAATCACGGCCGAGTAGGGCTGAATGTAATCGGTTGTGGCAGCGGTGGCCTGAATAACCGGAGCATAAAAACTGTGTGCGAAGTAAGTGAACGGCGCTTCCCCCAGCCCTTCCAACAGACGGCTGGGCTTTTGTTTCGTCAGCGAGTTCCACCCCATATGAGGAACGCGCGCATCCCCGACGAAACGTTTCACTATGCCTGGGAACACCCCCAGTCCTTGGCTCCCCGGGGACTCCTCGCTGCCTTCGAAAAGACACTGCAGACCAACGCAAATACCCAGGAAGGGCGTACCGCCGGCGATCTTTTCAAGCAGCGGCTCTCTCAGTTCCAGCGCATCCAAAGCTCGCATCATCTGCCCAAAATGGCCCACCCCCGGCAGCACAATCTGGTCTGCGCGCCGGACTTCTTCGGGCCTGTCCGTCACCACGTACCGCGCGCCGAGCTCATCCAGAGTGTTCTGGACAGAGCGCAGGTTCCCGGCTCCGTAGTTCACAATGACGGTGTTCACAACAGACCCTTGGTCGACGGCAACTGATCTATTAAACGTTCATCCGTCGAACAGGCATAGCGCATCGCCCGTGCGAAGCACTTGAAAATGGCTTCGATCTTATGGTGATTCGAGCGCCCGTACTTCACCTTCGCATGCAGATTCGCTCCCGCATGATTGGCAAACCCCGAGAAGAAGTCTTCGAGCAGTTCGGTCTGCAATTCGCCAACGTGCACCACATCGACTTGCTGATCGTAAACCAGTGCTGGTCGTCCACCCAGGTCCACCGCCACAACCGCCAGCGTCTCGTCCATCGTCTGCACGAAGTAGCCTGCCCGATTGATACCGCGCCGCTCCCCGAGCGCCTTCGAAAATAAATCGCCCAACACGATGCCCACGTCTTCCACCGTATGGTGTTGATCGACGTCCAAATCACCCTTGGCATCGATCGTCAAGTCAAACGTGCCATGCTTGCTGAACAGTTCCAGCATGTGGTCGAGAAAACGAATGCCGGTCGAGATCTGATACTGCCCGGTGCCTTCAATGCGCAGCCTACCCGAGATCTGTGTCTCTTTCGTGTTGCGCTCGAGCGAAGCTTCTCTGATCATGCCCGCTGCGCCGCCTCTTCTACCAACTGTTCCAGATCATTGATGTCACTAATCACCGCAAACGCACCCAGTTCTTTCAGCAGCAGACTTATTTCGCTATGCCGCGGATTGTGAAGCGTTGACACTCCGATGAACGGCACGCCGGCCGCTTGTGCACTGCGGGCATCATCTACAGTGTCGCCAAGGTACCAGAGCGTCTGATCCGGAAATTGACTTTGGATCAGCTTCAGTCCGTCGGGGGCCGGCTTCGGATTAGGGACGGAATCGTCCGTAATCAAAGGTTCAAAACGGACGTCGCGCGCATAACGGTCCAGTGTGATGTCTGCCTCGTATTTAGCACGCCCGGTGAAGATTGCCAGCTGTGATCGGCGCGCCAGACGCTGCAGCAGACCAGCCTGCGGCATCCACTCCTCAAAGCGAATCAGTCCGTCTCCATCTTCGCCCAGGAACACTTCATTGAAATACGCCACGACATCCGCGTAGGCTACTTGCTTGCCACGATCGGCAATAATCTTGTGCGAGAGCAGCCAGTCATTATTCCAGCCGCCTGCATTCTTGAAATCCTGGATCAGATCCTGCGAAACCACTTCGCCGGTGAAGTGGCGGACTGTCTCGACGATTGCCTCCCGATACGAACGCGAGACTTCGACCAGCACTCCATCCATATCGAACACCAGAACGTCAGGCGATTTCACCAGATCTGCTCCAATTCGTCCAGAAATCTCTGCACTTGATCGCGCGTGCCGATCGTGACCCGGACACAGCCCGCAATTTCATAGCTGCGATCGCGAACCAACACGCCCCGCTTGCGCAGTTCGTCCCGGATCTCAATCGCTCGGTCGCCCGCCTGGAACAACACGAAGTTTGCCTGGCTCTTGATGTAGGGGATCTTGAATCGCTCCAGACCCACATAAAGAAGTTCACGCGCGGT
>CBAAAA010000514.1:0-3641 GCA_964658695.1 uncultured Solirubrobacteraceae bacterium
CTTCTCGGCGGGCGCAAATCTGACGCGGTTCCTGCAAGCCATTCAAGACAAGAAGTGGGCGGAGTTGGACCGGATCATTCGCGCGTTCCAGCGTATGACGCAGGCGATCAAATTCTGCCGCTACCCGGTGATTGTTGCGCCGTTCGGGCTCTGTCTGGGGGGCGGTGCTGAGGTGGCTCTGCATGGAGCGGCTCGGCAGGCGCACGTGGAATTGAAGATGGGGCTGGTGGAAGCGGCGGTAGGTCTTGTCCCCGCTGGGGGCGGTTGCAAGGAGATGGTCTGTCGCAATCTGGATCGAACTCAGGTGCTTGCGAATCTGGCGACGGCGAAGACGTCGAGTACTGCAGCAGAGGCCCGCCAGCTAGGATACCTATCAGAGCTGGACGGCGTTACGATGAACCGTTCCAGGTTGCTTGGGGAGGCGAAGGCGCTTGCGACTGGACCATACACTCGGCCGGCGCCAAGGACCGATATTCCCGCTTCTGGACCGCTTCCGATTCCCAGTCAGTTGAGCGGCCACGATGTGACGGTCGCGAAGCATTTGGCCCATGTTTTGTCGGGCGGCGACGTTCCCGCGGCGACGTTGCTGTCGGAGCAACACTTTCTCGATCTCGAACGGGAAGCATTTCTTTCGCTCTGCGGAGAGGAGAAAACAGAACAGCGCATCGCGCACACGCTTAAGACGGGGAAGCCACTGAAGAACTGAGATAGTTGCCGTAGCCGATGATGAGGGTGGATGCCAGCAGGGTGGTGAGTCCGATCAGCAGCAGGCGAACGGCAGGTCTGCCTGCTCCCTTCCATTCGTGCAACCCAACTCCCCATAGGGTGCTGAAGATGACGATGCTGGCCATATGCAGGCTCCAGCTCGAGAAGGTGTAGCGACCCATCTTGGTTTCGCCCATGCTGTAGAAAAAGAACTGCAGGTACCAAGTGACTCCTGCAAGTGCGCACAAGGAATAATTGCGGAGAACAGGCACTTTAACGGTTACTGGTGTCCGGGTCAGGATGCCAATGGCGGGCCCACTGAGCGCTGCCTCTTCGATAACCGAGGAGTTAGTTGAAAGTTCAGTCGCCAGATATTCGTGTCCGGTCCGGTTACGGATGTTTAAGTAGACGGTCCAGATGAAATTGGTTGTGAAGCCTCCCAAGAGAACGACGACGAGAATGGGAAGACCCTGCCAGAGGTTGGGCGTTCCTGCATGCAGAGTGGCGGCTCGGATTGGATTTCCAGCTGCCAGGCCATAGGCGAAGCAGGCGCTCATGACGCCCGAGAGAGTGGCGACGCCGAAACCTTTGCGCAGGTTGAACTCTTTGATGGAGGACTGTTGTTCAGCGGCCGGCATAGATTTTTCTTTTTGCACGCCAGCCATTCCGGCGATGGCGATACCGACCAGACAGACGAAGATGCCGAAGAGGATGGTACGTCCAGATGTCGTCCCTAAGACTTGAGAGGCAAATGTGCCGTTGAAGATCGGCGGCATCAGAGTGCCGAACGCCGCGCATAACCCCATGACGATTGCCATCCCTAATGAAAGCCCGAGGTAGCGCATCGTCAACCCGAACGTGAGGCCGCCGACGCCCCATAACAGACCGAAGAAGTAGCACCAGAACAACGTGCTCGGCGGCGCTCCCGTCAGCACGCTCAGCAGAGATTTTGTGAGCAGGGCGGCCAGAAGCCAAGGGGCAATGATCCAGCTGAAGACCCCGCCGACCAGCCAATACGTCTCCCATGACCAGCCCTTAACGCCCTTGTAGGGGACGTAGAAGCTACCGGACGCGAGTCCGCCCAGCCAGTGGAAGAGGACGCCTAGTGCGGGGTTTGGATTCATAGGCTACAACGTTATCGCAGGAAGGCTTCCTGCAATCCTCCATCGACGGGAATGATGTGTCCAGTCGTCTTAGCGCTTTCCTCGCTGGACAGCCACACGATGGCGTTGGCGCAGTCCTGGGGCAGGATGGGGCGGCGGGTCAGCGTGCGCTGGGCGTAGAAATCAGCGAGTTTGGTGCGGAGCTCTTCGGTGGTTTCGGATTCGGAGAAGGCAATTTTATATTTCGTGAGCGATTGGATGACGCGATCGCGCGGGAACATAGTGGACCCTGCGACGACAGTTGCGGGCGCAATTCCATTGACACGAACCAGCGGTCCAAGACTAATAGCAAGTTCACGAATTAAATGATTGAGCGCGGTCTTACTGACGTCGTAGGCTTCGCTTCCGAACTTTGCGACGACCGCGTTGGCGGAACTGGTGAGGACCAGAGAAGCGGAGAGCTTCTGATCGCGGAACACCCAGCCGGTTTCGTTGGCGAGGAAGTAATTGCCGGTGACGTTGACCAGGAACGTGGTGTTCCACTGCGCTTCGGTGAGCTGGCCTTTCGGTCCGGTTCCGACCGGGAAGATGGCCGCGGTGTTGACGATGCCGTCGATGCCGCCGAACTGGAGGATGGTGTGCCGAGCCGCCGCCTGGATGCTTTCGGGAGTTGCAAGATTCAGTTTTACGTGGCTCACGACATCGGACGACGCCACGGCAGCTGCTTCTTTAGCTACTTCGGCGGCGGCTTCTTCGTTCATGTCCGCTACGACGATGTGCGCGCCTTTGCGCGCCAGCGACAGAGCTACTTCGCGGCCGATTCCGCTCCCGCCGCCGACCACGAGTAGGATCTTGCGGCTGAACTCAGCCTCCGGGGGCATGCGCCGCAGCTTGGCCTCTTCGAGTGCCCAGTATTCGATACGAAAGGCTTCGGAGCGGGGCAGCGCAACATAGTTGTTGTAACTGACGAACTCGTGTGATGTCTCCGGGTTTCGGGCCTGCGGGTAGGGGTGCGGGACGTCGCCTTCGTGCAGCGCATTGGCTCCGGCCATGACGTGGATGGCGTTGATAAAGAACTCGGTTGTAATACGGGCTTCCTTTTTGTTTTTCGCGAAGCCGAAGATGCCGAGGCCGGGAATAATGACGACGGACGGATTGGAGTCGCGCAGTTTTGGGGAGTCCGCAGTGGCCCAGTCCTTGTAATACGACGCGTACTCGGTGCGATAAGCGGCTGCGGTTTCTTCGATACGGGATTTCAGAACGGCAACGGTCTCCTCGCCCGGCTTCCAGCTGAGGAACATCGGGCAAATGCGGGTGCGAAGAAAGTGATCGGGGCAACTGGTGCCGAGCTTACCCAGTTCGACGGACCACTTCGATCCGGCGAACTGGAGTGCGTCGTCGTGGTCGGTGTAGTGAGCGATGACCCGTTTGTTGGACGACATCACGCCGCGTAGAGCGGGCAGGATCGCGGCTGCAATCGATTCGCGATCCGCTACAGGTGCGACCTCCAGGCCACCGAAGACTTCGCCTGCTCGTTGACGATGCTCAGCGATGAACTCGCCCATCTGGTCGATGGTCCGGATGCTGTTGAAGTAACATTCCCGCTGCGTGTTGCCCCAGGTGAAGAGACCATGGCTTCCGAGCAGGACTCCCTCGCAGCCTGGATTTTCTGTGACGGCGCGTTCGAGCTGCAGTCCGAGTTCGAAGCCGGGCCGCTGCCAGGTTAACCAGACGATCCTGCGACTGAATTTCCGGTTGAACTCGTCGAGCTTGTTTTTACCGTTGGCGCTGGCGGCAATGGCGATGGCCCAGTCCGGATGTAAGTGATCGACA
>CBAAAA010000515.1:0-3247 GCA_964658695.1 uncultured Solirubrobacteraceae bacterium
CGATTGAGTGAATAGAACTTTGCCTCACGCCCGGTTGCCGTCTCCTTCCAGCCCCCGGCCAGGAAACCCCGATTTTCCAGGCGGTGCAATGCGGGGTAGAGGGATCCCTGGGGTACCTGGACGACATCGCGGGAGACTTGCTGGAGCCTCTGGGCAATCGCGTATCCGTGGACCGGCCCCAATGCGACCACCTTCAAGATCAGGAGGTCAAGTGTACCTTGTGGGAGATCCGATTTCGCACGCATGGGTTGACGCCTCCAGCTTCTACACGTTACCACGTTCCGACGTGTAGAAGCCGGAGGCCTGATACGTCTTCCGGCTTCACGCTTTACAGCGGGCGAACCGATGTGTGCACATCGTAAGAGCGCTGTACGCCGGCCGCGGCTCGTGAGGCGGCATCCCAATCCGCGTAGGGACCAAGACGCACTGAGTACCAGGTTTGCTCTCCGGTTGTTATGGCTTCCACCGGGAGTGACGGGAAGCCTTGCCTTTTGAGGGAATCGGCGAAGCTTTGTGCCCGGATTCGATCATTGAAGATTGCTACTTGCACGGCGAGCCGCGTGTGTGTGGGACCGAAATCCTGATTGGGGTTGAGTTTCGGGGCGCTGAGATTTGTCCTCGTTTTGGGTTCATGCAGAACGGGCAAAACGCTTGTTGAGGGCCGATTGTTTGCGCGAAGCGGATTGCCAGGGAGTTCCCGCCGGCTATTGTTCAACCAGCCAGGATTCAACATCATTCCGGTGATGATACCTGCCGAATACAGCAGGAGAAAGCTTACGACGAGCGAAGCGGACAGGAGCGCAAGCCTGCTCCTGGGGATGGAAAAGTGGAGCGGCTGGGTCATGGAATCTGAACGGTCTCCTGTCCAGGGAAGGAGATCTGGATTTCTCCGCCCCACATGCACTTCAACTTCGAGGATGCATCAAGCGCTTTCTTTCCGGCGATCTGAACGGTAGGACAACCAGGATCCCAGGGAGCGGTGGTCATAGGGATGCACGGCATGGGCGTGAGCGCACCCAGAGCGGCCGCGGTCGCAGCGATCACCATGGGATTCGCCATGGACTGACACATGCCAAAAGGCAGAATGTTCAACATGGGAATGTTGTCCATAACGGTGGCGGCCGGCAGCATGGATGCCTGGACGGCGTTGCTGGGCAGGACCATCAGCGCCGAAGGCGCAGCGCCATAACTGCACTTCATCAGCGCGCCCATGATTACTTGAATTCCCATAGAGAAGTCTTTCTTAGTTGAGTTTCACCATACCGCCCTTAAGCGCCAGCGAGCCGCCTCCGTTTATGGTTGCGGATGCGCCAGCCGTTACATTCAGCGTGGTGCCCGCCTGTTCGGTGAGGGAAGTCCCAGCCTTATTGGTCAGACCTTCGGCCGCTTGGTTGGTAAGCGAGGTGCCGGCTTTGTTAGTTAACGTTTCGCCCGCCTGGTTGGTAAGCGAAGTACCAGCCTTGTTGGTCAACGCGGTGCCTGCCTGGACAGCCATGCTCGTTCCCGACTCAGCCGTCATGCTGGAGCCGGCCTTACTGGTAAAGCTGCTACCGGCCTGAATGGAAACCGTTCCACTGGCTTTGATGGATAAATTGCCGTCCACTGTCAGCGTGAAATTTCCGCTGACGCTGGACGTATAGTTGGCGCTATTGGTGTGCTTCTCATCTCCGGTGACGGCAACGGTTCGTTTGCCTTTCACGGTCCGTGTCTCATCCTTGGTAATGGCGGAGGTGAGGTTATTGAGGACTGTGAGATTCATGTCCTTCTGTGCCTGCAGGAACAGTTCTTCCGCCCCGGCCTTGTCTTCGAAGCGGAATTCGTTTGATCCATTACCGCCCAGTGATGAATTGCTCTTGAGGGTGCTTTGGGTCTGGTGACTGGGCAATTTATAGGGCACGGTTTGGCTGGCGTTGTAGACCGAGCCTGTAATTAACGGACGATCGGGATTACCTTCCAGAAAACTAACCACCACTTCCATGCCGATACGCGGGATGTGGATCGCACCCCATTGCTTGCCCGCCCAGGGCGAGGATACTCTCACCCAGCAGGAGGATGTCTCGTCGGTGACGGGGCTCTGATCCCAATTGAATTTGACTTTGACTCGCCCATACTCTTCGGTCCAGATCTCCTCTCCGGCTTTGCCTGTGACGATTGCCGTTTGGGTACCGGAGATGGTAGGCCGGGGTGTCACTGCCGGGGGGCGGAACAAGGAGTCAGCCGGGAAAGCCTCGAACGAGTTTTCATACTGCTGCTGATCGCCCTGAATCGTCAGTTTCCGGATGATGTACGGGATGTTGTAAGTGGCTGCGTAGTGCGCGCTGAGAGTAAATTTTGCTCCGGCATAGAAACTGCGGCAAGTGCTTTTACCGCGCAGGGCCCGCGCGGGATGTTCCAACGCGGCCAAACGAAGATTCGCAATGCGTTCCCCTTCGCTCTGCTTGGCGTAAAGACCCGGGTATCCATAGATGGTTAGGTTTGGGCTGCCGCCGGCGGTGGCCAACAGGTCGGTGTCGGGTGTTTCGAAGTGGAAGTCGTCGGTTTTGAAAGCACCGGGAGTTACACTCTCCTGATGTTCGCATTCGGTGACCAGGTCGTCTTCGTTGTAACTGTCGGGGCGGTCGGAGTAAGTGGCCGTGGTAAGTCCGGCGCAGGTAAGCCAGGCGCTTGGATCATCCGTCATAACCATGGTGTGCGAAGTACTGGTGTGCCGAAAGAAGTAGAAGATTCCTTCTTCTTCCATTAGCCGGGAGACAAAGGCGAACGATGATTCGCGGTATTGGACGCAGAATTCGCGGACGCCGTACGCACCGGTGAGTTTGTCGCTGAAATCGGAGAAGCCGAGCTTACTGAAGACCTGCTTGATGATGTCGGGAGTGGACATGTTCTGAAATATCTGGCAGTCGACGTTCATGGTGAGCAGCCAGAGCCAGGGGTGGATTTCGGCGGTGTAGTGAATGAAGCGCTGATCTCTGCCTTGCTGCGCGAACTTGCCGACGATGCCGTTGATGTAGTGGATGTCGCCTGAGCTTTGGGGGATCTGGAGTGTCACCGATTTGCCAACGATTGAAGTGAAGGCGAGGTGGGGGTCTTGCGACACCAGGGAGATTCTGTAGTGAAAAAGGCCGGAGACAGATTCTTCGCCGGAGTAGCGGCGGACCAGCAGGGAGTCCGTCCCCAGAGGCGTTGTGATCTGGACGGGTAAAAGGGCTTGTTGAAATGTGACGGACATTAGTCGTTCACCAGAAAG
>CBAAAA010000515.1:3257-3632 GCA_964658695.1 uncultured Solirubrobacteraceae bacterium
GCGTCGCGTTCATGGACCGAACTCATGCGGGAGGTGTAACCGAGTTTGGCTTTGCCCAACGCGGCTTGGGGTACATCGCTGGATGCGAGAATGAGGCGGACTTGCATGCGATAGTTTGGGCCGAGATAAAAGCGCGCCAACTTGACGAGAGCGGCATAGGCGG
This sequence comes from uncultured Solirubrobacteraceae bacterium, assembly GCA_964658695.1. Lineage (GTDB taxonomy): Bacteria > Acidobacteriota > Terriglobia > Bryobacterales > Bryobacteraceae > Bog-105. The sequence goes on from CBAAAA010000515.1 coordinate 3,421, forward strand.
ATTCGCCAGGCAGGAGACTCTGGAAGGTCTCAAGTTTGACGGGACCGATTTCGATGACTACGCCGCCAGCCTGGTCCCAGACTCTGCGGCCGAGCACAGCTCCGTCTCCGACGGTTTGATTGCGGCCGGTGCGACCGATGGCGGACCATTGGGCGCGGTCTAACTCTCGCCAGTGGCCGGCGAATTGCTGTACCTTGACGCGAACGCCAAAG
>CBAAAA010000516.1:0-3624 GCA_964658695.1 uncultured Solirubrobacteraceae bacterium
AGGCTGGATCGCCTCCGCTGTTGAGTGGGTCAAGCCCGCCGAATCCGGCGCAGGCGACGGACCAGCATTCGAGGACGTTCCCTATGGACAGCGTGTCTCAAGCGATTGCAAGCACCTCACCGACGACCCGCTCGAAATGGAAGTTCTCTTTCTCATTTACGAGAAGGTGGTCGCTGGCTGGCGTCCCACCCACATTGCGGCCGAGCTGAACAATCGCGGTCTTCATACCCGCGCCGGTGCGCAATGGACTCCTACCGCTGTCTTCGACCTCATGCCCAGGCTCATCGAAATCAGTCCCCGGCTTCAGGTCCGGCCCGATTGGCCCAGCCGCAGAGCCGTCCTCGAAATCATCAGCTGATTCCTTGCCGCCTGCCATTGCGCAGCGGCCGCCGAAGCTTCTTGACATCCAATACTGTGTGACGTACAGTGTGTGTAGCACAATGTATTCCACCCGGTACTTCCGTGAATCCTGAAGTCCTCGAAAATCTCCGCCTGGAACTACGCCGAGGCTGCCTCATTGCGGCCGTTCTCGCCCAGCTCCGTCAGGAACATTACGGCTACGCTCTGCGCAAAGCCCTCGCCGATCACGGTATGGAGATCGACGAAAATACCTTGTACCCCTTGTTGCGCCGGCTCGAAACACAAGGGCTGCTAGTCAGCCAATGGCGCGAACAGGACAAGCGCAACAAACGCTTCTACCGGCTTTCCCCGGAAGGTGAACCGGTGCTTCAACAACTTCTCACCGAATGGCGTGGCATCAATTCGTCGCTCGACCACATCATCAACGACGCTCCAGCCGTCCCCGTACGCAAACGGCAAAGCCGCATAACAGGAGACTGAACATGAATTGCAAGAGTGAAACCCTTTTAAAACGCTACCTGGAAGCAGTGGCGGTATGGCTGCCCGCTGCACAGCGAAATGACATCGCCGCGGAACTCAACGAAGACCTGCGCTCCCGTATCGATGACCGTGAGGCGGAACTCGGCCATGGCGTTAATGAGGACGAACTGGTCGAAGTGCTGAAAGGGCTGGGACATCCCCTAGCTGTCGCCGGGCGCTATTCGTCGCAGCAATATCTGATCGGTCCGGCGTTATTCCCGCTCTATCGCTTTCTCCTGAAGCTCGTCGTGCTCTGGATTCAGCTTCCGCTATTCGCCCTGATCTTAGGTCCAATCGACGTGTTGGCTTCCGCTCATCCCGTCTCCACTATTCTGCAAACAGCGGGTCACTACCTGACTGCCGCGGTTGTCGCCTTCATGGTAATCACTGTGATCTTTGCCCTCCTGGAGCGCCACCCGGCCAAAACCGCGCACCAATGGAACCCCCGCCGCCTCTCACGCTTCACCATCCCAAAAGCCATTCTCGACGCTGATCCCAAAGCCTGGGCTCGCGGCGTGTCGCAAGCCGTCTTCAGCCTGGTGTTTGCTCTGGGCTGGCAATATGTCGTGCAGCATTGGAACAGCTTCGGCTTCGGTCCCTTCGGCCGAAAGCTGGACCCCATCTTACAAGCTACTTTCTGGCCGCTAATGATCTCCTTACTGGCAGGAGTGGCGCAGGGCATCACAACACTTTTGTTTCCCGCCAGGACTCAACTGCGAGTGATCTTCAGACTTGCCAACGCCGCACTCAGCCTGGTGGTCCTTTTTATCCTGTTCCAGATGCGCGCGATCGAACAGGTCGCGGCCGTCTTCATGTCTTCCAGCGGCTTCATCGGGTCCGATGCGCCATGGATTCGTATCGGTCCGCAGCTTCCGCTCTTGATCGTTGCGGCCGCAATCGTTGGCGACGCCGCCCTGGAACTCCTGCGCCTGAAACGGGCTGGAACGACCGGACGCTGGACGTTGAAACCTGCTCCAGGTAAGTGACTCGAAGCAGCTTGCTACCCTCAGGGCATGGGCGCGTCTCTCAGGGCTCTCTGTTTTGCCGGCCTTCTTGTTTCGGCTGCCCGCGCGCAGGACTCCCCCACTCCCAGCGGCGCTGTCGAGCACCCCTTCCAATCCGCCGCCCATGTCCGAGTGTTCCTGTTTGTTCGCACCGATTGCCCCATCTCCAATCGTTATGCCCCCGAGCTGCGGCGGATCGCCGGAGAGTTCAAGGGACAGAGCGTTGACTTCTGGCTCGTCTATTCGGATCGTTCCGAAAAACCCGCAAGCATCCAGCAGCAGATCTCAGACTACAAGCTGCCCGGGCAGGCCGTGCTCGATCCGCATCAGGAGCTGGCGAAACGCGCCGAAGCAACCGTCTCCCCACAGGCCGCGGTTTTCGATCATGCCGGTCGGCTGATGTACTCCGGCCGCATCGATGATCGCTTTGCCGACGTGGGGAAATCCCGCCCTTCCGCCAGCACTCATGATCTCGAAGAAGCCATAACAGATACGCTGCAAGGCAAGCCAATTGCCCATCCGCGTACTCGGGCCGTCGGTTGCTTTCTGGCCGACGTCAAATAACATTGAAGCTGTTCGTCGTACTTCTATTGTTCACAATTCCCGGGCTGAGCACCGCTCAAACTTCAAACCCAACCTTCGCGCACGACATCGCTCCCATCATCTACCAGCACTGCACAGGCTGCCACTACACGGGCGGACCCGGCCCATTCCCCCTCACCTCTTATGAAGATGTCCGGAAACATGCCCGTCAGATTTCCGAGGTCACTCGTAGTCGCTACATGCCGCCCTGGTTACCACAACAAGGCTTTGGCGAATTTGATGGCGATCTCCATCTCACGGACGCCCAGATCACACAAATCTCGAACTGGGTTGACCACGGCGCTCCGGAGGGAAACACAGCCGAACTGCCTCCTTCTCCTTCCATCAGTGAGGGTTGGCTGCTTGGACCACCCGACCTCATCATCCAAACATCCGCTGCGTTTCACATTCCAGCGGACGGAAAAGATCTCTTCTGGAACTTCATTCTTAAGCCGCAACTGAACCGCACACGCTACGTTCGCGCCATCGACATCCATCCCTCCAACCCCAAACTGGTTCATCACGCCAACATCCTCATCGACCGGCTCGGATCACAGGAGTCGCAGGAGAAAATCCCAGGCAACGGCTTTCCCGGCATGGACGTGGCGGTACTCGGCACCCCGCTCGATCTCGACGGTCACGCACTCTTCTGGAAGCCGGGCAGCATTCCCTACACTGAACCGCCCGGCATGGCTTGGCGTCTTGATCCGGGCAATGATTTGATTTTGAACGTTCATCTTCAGCCCTCCGGCAAGCCCGAAGCCGAGCAGACCACCATTGGTCTCTACTTCACCGACGATCCGCCCACCCGCTTTCCTTACTTACTGCAGCTCGAAGACGATCAGGCGCTCGACATTCCCGCAGGTGACAAAAACTTCACCCTCACTCATCACTTTCGTCTTCCCACCGATACCCAGATCGTCGCAATTTATCCGCACACCCACTATCTCGGGAAAGTGCTTGAAGCCTGGGCCACGCGGCCGGATGGAACGCGCGAATGGCTGATCCGCATTCCGGATTGGGATCAGAATTGGCAGGCCGTTTATCGTTATCGCAGCCCCGTTCATCTGCCGGCTGGAAGCGTGGTCACGATGCATTACCGCTACGACAATTCAGCCTCCAATCCGCGCAATCCCAACCAGCCGCCGAAGCGCGTGAG
>CBAAAA010000517.1:0-3566 GCA_964658695.1 uncultured Solirubrobacteraceae bacterium
GCTTCTACACTGAGAGATACCCGATGAGACTGAGTGTCCTCTCCTTATCTGCATTGCTGCTCCTCAACACCGCATCCGCCGTATCTGCCCAGCTCGCGCCGCCGCTTCCCGGACCGGACGAGCGCTACAAAGCCGATATCCTGCTCCTGGTCGCGCATCCTGACGACGAAACCGAGATCACCGGCTATCTCGCCCGCGCCATCTACGAAGAACATAAGCGCGTCGCCGTCGTATTTGGAACACCCGGCAATGGTGGCGGAGATGCCGTCAGTCTTGCCCAGGCCGCCTCGCTTGCCGACGAACGCCAGATCGAGGCCCGAAAAGCATTGGCAACCTTTGGCGTCATGAATGTCTGGTTCCTCGGTGGTACCGACACGCCTGGACAGGATGTGCTCCGCTCTCTTGAGACCTGGAACCACGGAGCTGTGCTCTGGAACGCCGTGCGCATCATCCGGCTCACTCGCCCGGAAGTCGTCATGACCTGGATGCCGGAGTACGTCGCCGGAGAAAACCATGGCGATCATCAGGCTTCCGGCGTTATCGCCACCGAGGCGTTCGATCTCGCCGGGGATCCAACCTTCTTCCCGGAACAGGTCGCCGCGCCGCGCGACCGCTACAACGTCGGAAACCTGACCGAAGGCCTGCAGCCCTGGCAACCCAAGAAGCTCTACTATTTCAGCGACGCCACCAATCAGGACTTCATGAAAGGTAAAGGTCCGGAGTATTCCACCCTTGACCAGTCGCCGTCACAAGGCAAGCCATATTATTTGTTGGCCGCCGAAGAGATGACCAAACACCTGACACAAGGGGATACCGGGCAAATGGCGACCCGCGCTATCGCCGCTGGAGACTTCACTTACTTCAAAGTGCCCGTGAGAATGGTACTGGGTAAAACACTGGTGGGTGGTTCGGCTACCGGCGATGCATTTGAAGGGGTAACACCCGGCCAGATCGCATTCGTTCCGGCGCGCGGTTATAAGCCAGTCAGTAAGGAGGGAAGTTACTTAGAACTTGGCGGACCATTCGCCTTTTACACCGATTTTCAGAAAACGCATGGCCTCGAAAGCTTGATCGGTCTGTTGCCGCCGGAGATTGAAATCGCAGCCACCAGCATATTGCATATTCCGGTTTTAATTCACAGCGACTCAAATCAAACCGTGGCCCTGAATCTCGATCTTCCGAAAAATTGGAAACCAGTCTATCAGTCCTATGATAAATTCGACCGGTTTCCAGTGAGAGCGGGTGAGACCTACCCGGTCTGGATCAACCTTGATTCTGCAAGCGAGCCGGCAAAGGATTGGCAAAAGGTCACCATCAACGCGACGGCGAAGGGGCAATCGATTGGTTCCATCACCGTGCTCGTCAGTCTGATTAAAGACTTTGGATTGCCCCAGTAACTTAGCTCGTCTTCTTCTTGCCGAGATCTTTCGCGCCCTCCTCATGCTTCTGCAGAGTTGGCAGCGTCGCCGTGGCGTACGCCTTCAGGTCGGCATTCTGAGCATCACGCGACTCTTTGTTATAAGCGGCGATTGCCGTTTCATGGCCCGCTGCCATCGCCTTGCTGTACTTAGCGTCGAACGCGGCGCCCTTCAGCTTCTCGAAAGGAGCGACCATCTTTGCATGCTGTGCGTCCAGTCCTTTCGGAACCGTCAGGCCGGCCTTGGTGGCCAGGGCGGTAAGCTTCGCGTAGTCGGCCGTGTGGTCGGTCACCAACGTACTCGCGTAGTCTTTCACGGCTTGTGACGAGGCGTTTTCCTGGGCCAGCTGCCCGAGGTGCGCCTCGGTCATGTCAGTCTGTGCCGCGAGATTGATGAAGTCTTGATCGGTAGTGGCGGATGCCCCGCTCTGCGCTGCCAGGGGAAGGCAAGCCAGGCCGCAGGCAATAAATCCGGATGCAATGGATTTCATTCGTGTTTCTCCATTCCTTAGACGTATGTGGTAAGCGGAGCGCATCCGTACTTATACGATGTACTTACTATTAGCCTTTCGCATCAAGTCCATTACTTCCGCTGTCGCACCTGACCGTCATTTGCTACAGTTTGGCAAATGCAAACATTCGGGTCTTCCGCGGCTGCCCTGGTATTTCTGTGTTCAGCGCTTCACGCGCGCGCACAGATCAGTCCTCCGGCGGCCGATACGATCCTGATCAACGGCAAGATCATCACCATGGATGCAGCCGATTCGGTGGTGGAGGCGGTGGCGATTCGCGCCGGCAAGATCCTGGCGGTTGGCGCCAAAGAAGCCGTCATGACGCATGTGGCAGACAGCACTCGCATCATCGACCTGCATGGATTGGCCGCCACGCCCGGCCTCATTGATTCCCATCTCCATTTTGCCGGAGTTGACCCGATCTATTCGATCAACCTCGGCAGCATGCACAGCGTCGAAGAGGTGTTGCATGCCGTTGCGGAACGCGTTGCTTCCGCTAAGCCGGGCGAGTGGATTCAAGGTCAGGGCTGGGACGAAGGCAAGCTTGCCGAGCGGCGCTACCTCTATGCCGCCGACCTCGACCGTGTCTCTCCACATAATCCGGTATGGCTGGTGCACACGACGGGTCATTATGGTGTGGCGAATAGCGCTGCATTGCAGCTGGCGCACATAACGGCTGGCACAAGGAATCCTCAAGCGGGCACCATAGACCGCGACGAACAGGGGCAGCCCAGCGGAGTTTTGAAAGAAGAGCAGGCGATGCAGCTGGTCACTACCCTGATCCCGCCGTACTCTCCTCAGCAACTGCGCGATGGCTATCTCACCACCATGGCGGCGCTGAATAAGGAAGGCATCACCGGCGTCAAGGATCCCGGTATCATGCCGGAGAACTGGAAGGTCTACAGCGAACTGCGTGACCAGAAGAAGCTCACGATTCACCTGTTTGCGCTATGGCGCGGGGGGACGACCCTAGCCGAGACACAAGCCGCGGTAAGCCGCATTCAGGCGGTGCCAAAGCCTGATGATGATCTATTGATTTCGGGCGGGGTGAAGCTGTTTATGGACGGCAGCGGCGGAGCTCGTACCGCGTGGATGAACGCGGATTGGAATAAGAAATTCACGGGTTCCGATACAGGCAATCGCGGCTATCCGCTGACTGATCCTGAGATCTACCGGCGGCAGGTGCGATTGATTCACAACGCCGGGATTCATGTGGGCACGCATGCGATTGGCGATCGCGCGATTGACTGGGTGGTGGATACGTACGCGCAGGTGCTAAAGGACAAGCCGGCGAAAGGGTTGCGGCACAGCATTATTCATGCCAACATTCCCAGCGATCACGCCATTCAAACTATGGCGGCGCTGGAGACGCGGTACGATGCCGGTTATCCGGAAGCACAGGCCGAGTTTATGTACTGGATCGGCGACACCTATGCGGGGAATTTTGGTCCTGCCCGCTGTCTGCGCCTGATGCCTTTCAAGACGTATTTGGATCGAGGCATTCGCTGGGGCGGCGGTTCAGATTATCCGGTGACGCCCTTTCCATCACGGCTTGGAATCTGGTCTTCGATCCAGCGCGAGACGCTCAACGGTACCTTCGGCAAACAGCCCTTTGGGACGGCGGAGGCGGTGGACAT
>CBAAAA010000518.1:0-3551 GCA_964658695.1 uncultured Solirubrobacteraceae bacterium
TCGAATTTCCCAATTACGCAGCCGGCACCTGGGGTCCAAAAGCCTCGGATGAGATGCTCGCAAGACAAGGCCACACCTGGAGGGTGCCATGAGCGCCGTTATCTTCCCGGCCCAGCCGGAGCAGATCCTGAAAGGCCTGGGCAAGCTTTGGACCTCGCTTGGACAAGAGGAGAAGCAGCAAGGTAAGCCAACTGTTCTGCGAGCCTGCGCCATGACTCTCATTGTGGCCACTGACGAGAGTGATGGAGGATTCGCGGCTTCCCAGACTATTTCGGAATTGATGCATGAGCATCCGAGTCGCGGAATCGTGCTGGCGGTCTCATCCAAGGGAGAGCGTCCGATTGAGGCGAGAGTTCTGGCCCAATGCTGGAAGCCCTTCGGAAAAGCGGAGCAGATCTGCTGCGAACAGATTGAGATCACGGTCAAGCCGGACAATTGGGCCAATATCGGTCCCACTCTGGTAGGGTTAACTGCCGCGGACCTGCCGGTAATCTTCTGGTGTCGCCATAGTGCCGCCCTCAGCCCTCTTGCCAACCGCCTTCAGATCGCGGGCCTTGAAGCGATCATGAACCTTTCCACCAAGGTCATCGTCGACACCTTGAATGAAAACGTGAACACAGCGTTCGAGCTAATGGGCGAGTGGCGCTCTAAAGGAAGAATCGTGGCGGATCTGGAGTGGACCCGGCTTACCCTGTGGCGTCAGCCGATTGCCCATATCTTTGACAATGAGCTGCGGGAGAACCGGTTTTCTGCGTTTCACACGGTGGAGGTTACGTACACGGATGAGAGGCCGACGGCCGGGACCTATTACATGGCTGGCTGGCTTGCTGCCGCGAACAACGCCCGGGTGTCACTGGTGAAGACAGAGGGATTCGGGCCTGGTATTCACAGAATCACCTTAACTTCTGAAAGCGAGACCATCGATTTTGAGCGTACGTCTACTGATGTTATGACACTGAAGAGCACCAACAAGCGGCAGCGAAAGTATAGCTTCGTGAATCGTCCCATCGACCATCTCATGAATGAAGAACTGGCGATCACCGGGCCGGATCCTTCCTTCAACATTGCATTTTCCCGCGCCCAGGAGCTGAGTTGTGAGCACCGTTGAAGCGCCACAGTTGAGGATCGCCTCTGACCCTGGTGTTTGCGCAGACCAGTGCGCCGACTATATCGAAGGTGCTCTGAGCAGGGCGATCGCCTCAAACGGCGTGGCCACTTTCGCGATTTCTGGAGGGAATACGCCCGCCCCAATGTTCCGGAAGCTGGCAGCGTCCAGCCTGGACTGGTCAAAGATTCATGTCTTCTGGGTGGACGAACGGTGCGTTTCTCCGGCCGATGATCGGAGTAACTTCAAGTCTGCCCACGCGAATTTATTGAAGCCGGGTCAAGTGCCCGAGTCCAATATTCACCGCGTATTTGGCGAGTTGGCCCCGGATGAGGCGGCGGCGAAATATGTTCAGGAGATTAAGGGGTGGTTTCAGCTGGGAGACGGCGACCTCCCGGTTTTCGACCTGCTGCATCGCGGCATGGGACCGGACGCTCACACCGCAAGCCTGTTCCCGGGCGAGCCGCTGATCGCTGACACTAGCCACGTCGCAGCGCACGTCTGGGTAGAGAAGATGAAGATGGACCGCGTCACGCTGCTTCCTGGTGTTCTGCAAAAGGCAAAGCAGACCGTTTTACAGGCCGTCGGTTCGGACAAGGCGGAACCTCTGTATGAGGTGCTGTACGGGCCTGAGGATCCCTCGCGGTTTCCCTGCCAGATCGCTGCCCGAAATTCCGGGAATGCGGTTTGGTTTGTTGACCGCGCAGCTGCTGCCAGGCTGCCGGAGTAATCAGGGCCAACCCGGTGATTGCTGGCAGTATCGCCGAGCTGGCCAACTAAATCAATGCAATCTTAGCCGCGGGCTTCGGTGTGGCCGCCGAATTTGGAGCGCATTGCGGAAAGAACCTTCTCAGCAAAAGTGTGCTCCTGGCGGGAACGGTAGCGGGTAAAAAGAGCCGAGGCCAACACTTCGACCGGCACCGATTCCTCCATTGCCGCCTCGATCGTCCAGCGGCCTTCTCCGGAATCATGCACATAGCCGGTGAAGTTGGACAGTGTTGGATTTTCGACAAGCGCCATCGCCGTCAGATCCAACAGCCACGAACCAATGACGCTGCCACGACGCCAAAGCTCTGCAATGTCCGGCACGTTGAGGGTGTAGCGTTCGTCTTCAGCCAGCGCGGTCGAGGACTTGTTTACCAACAGGTCGAAGCCTTCCGCATAGGCCTGCATGACTCCGTATTCGATTCCATTGTGAACCATCTTCACGAAGTGGCCCGATCCGGGAGGTCCGCAATGCAGATAGCCAAGTTCCGCCGTGCCGCCTACCTTATCTCTTCCGGGCGTTCGATCTATTGTGCCGATGCCGGGCGCGAGCGTTTTGAAGATCGGCTCAGTGGACTGGAACGCTTCGTCGCTTGCGCCGATCATCAGGCAGTAACCGCGCTCAATGCCCCACACTCCTCCGCTCGTTCCGGCATCGCAGTAATGAATCCCCTTCTTCTTGAATTCAGCTGCGCGCCGGATATCGTCTTTGTAGAAGCTGTTCCCGCCGTCGATGATGATGTCACCGGGCTCCATCGCGGCCGCGATCGTCTGGACAGTGTCTTCCGTGGCCTTTCCCGAAGGGACCATGACCCAGACCACACGCGGCTTCGGCAGCTTCTTCACCAGATCTTCGTACGAGGTCGTACCTTCCGCGCCGTCCTGCTCTAACTTCTTAACGTTGTCAGCACTAAGATCGAACACTGTAACTTTATGTCCGTCCTTCATCAGTCGACGAGACATATTGGCGCCCATACGCCCGAGACCTACAAGTCCAAGTTGCATTCTGTTCCTCTAATCAGTATCTGTGTGGCGATATTGCCGGACACAGTATCGATTGTGGCATGAGACAGGTCCGTTTGCTCATCACCCTATCGAGCGAAAGATAGCTTCTTAGTGCCTGTAAAAGGCGGTTACTGTATCACTGGTCTGCGGGGCTGCCGCGGGAACGAAGGTGACTGTGGTCCCGCTCAGAGTGTAATCGTTTGGCTGCTCTAGCAGCATCCCGTTCTTATACAACCGCAAACTAATCGCGGGACTAGGCAATGCGGCGAGGGTGAACGTGAGATTCGTTCCGCTGATAGTTCCTCCCGGAACCTCTGCGTCGGCGACGTTGCTGATGGCGCCGCTACCGGTGCTCGTCCGGTAATAAGCTGAGAGCATATCTCCTGAGCCCGGGATAGCAGTGAGGAATGTGATCGTCTGGCCGGTTAATGTGTAATCAACGCCAACGGTTTGCACCAGGCCATTTCGATAGAGCTCGAGGCTTGAAGCGGGAAACGGCGTCTTGCTCAAAGTGAATGATGGGTTCGTCCCGTTCATGCCGCCTGTGGGCGTTTCGCCATCCACGAAACCGACGCTCGAAGTGCTTCCGCCCGATAACCCGCTCACAGTTGTGGTCAGGGTCGCAATGGAACTGTTGATCTGGCTCAGGCTGGTGCTCAGATTGGTGATCTGGCTC
>CBAAAA010000519.1:0-3543 GCA_964658695.1 uncultured Solirubrobacteraceae bacterium
ACATCAGCGGTATGCAAGAGCGATTTTGTCGGGATGCAACCGACCAGCAGGCACGTTCCGCCCAGCCGGGATTGCTTCTCAATGAGTGCTGTTTTCAGGCCATATTGTCCCGCTCGCACGGCTGCGGAATACCCACCGGGACCACTCCCGATTACCACCACATCGTATGTCATTTCCACCTCAATAATATCATCCGGCCCTTATTTTTCAGGTATTTCGGCGTCCTGCCGCACCTCTGATCCTGTAACGCAAAGCGGCTCAAATGCGTATCATGGATTAGAAGTATGCGTTTCAACGCTTGCGCGGTCTGGCTGTGTTTCTCCGCTGTCCTGAGGTCCGCCCAGATGACGGATGCGCCCCCAAAACTGGCGCAAAAGCAGCCGCCCCCCGGAGTGCTTCGGTCCGTTACGGTCAAGGGAAACAGCCGCTATTCAACCGATGCCTTAGTGCGCGAGATGGGGTTGAAAATCGGCGCTCCCATTGCTCCTGCCGTGATTGAGGCTGCCCGGGTGCGCTTACAGAAAACAGAACTATTTGATAGCGTGGCCGATGGATTCCGCTACTCCGGCAATCCGCTTGGCTATGACCTGACCTTTATGGTGGTGGAGGCTCGCCAGGTCTTTCCCATGAGGTTTGAGCGGCTTGGCATTTCCGCCAACGACATGGAGCGGTGCCTCAAGGAACGCATCCCGCTCTACTCTGACCAGATCCCCGCCACCGACGGAGTCTTGAAGCTGTACCGGGAAACGGCGCAGGCCTGTGCGGTCGAGGCCAAATCAACCGTTAAGGTAAAAACCACGATCTCAAATGACGACCCGAAGCAGTTAGCCGTTCTGTTCGCGCCCGATGGCCCGCAGGTTACCATCTCTCAGGTAATGGTGAGCGGAAACGATGCCGTCGACACCGGGACCATCCTGCGGGCTGTCAATCAAGTTGCTATCGGAGTTCCACTCTCCGATACACGCCTGACGATGATTCTGGACGGAACGATCAAACCTTTATATGCGGCAAAGGGCTACGCCGCCGTCACCTTTCCCAAAGTGGTAACGGAACCATCGAAGACCAACGCCGGAGTAGTGATTAAAGTCGAAATCAAAGATGGCCCGGTATTCAAGTTCGGCAGTATCCGTTTTCACGGCACGGCAATGGACCAGGACGAGATCCGCGCCAACATCGGCTTCAAACCGGGGCAGCAGTTCAACGGCCGGCAGGTGGATGATTTCCGGCTCTGGCTAGGTCACAATCTGCGCCGGAAGGGCTTCCTCGATTCGAGCGTTCTTTTCGAGACGCAGGTCGATGACACCCGCAGAGCTGTTGACGTAACGTATACCGTCTCCCCCGGATCTGCCTACAATTTCCAGAAGCTGGATATTCAGGGCCTTGATGTGACCAGCGCCCCGGTAATCGAGCGTCTTTGGGGAGAGAAGCCGGGCGCTGTTTTTAATCCCGACTACCCGGACTTCTTTCTAAAGCGCGTTGAAGAACAGGGTCTTTTCGACAATCTTGGCGATACCAGCTCCGACTTCACGGCCGACCCTGCGACCCATGGCGTTACTGTGCATCTCTACTTTAAGAGCGGAAAGTCGAAACAGGACAAAGCGAAAGAGAAGAAGGAGAAGGAGGAACGGCAGCAAACTGACGGTACCTGGTCTCCAATCCCTTAGCTCTCTACTTTCTTCAACACGTTTGAGACACTGCCATTTGAATGGCTGAGGTCAAATCAGGACGTTTTCGCTACTGGAAGGTCGCGCGGTAATGAGAGTTGGTGTGTTTGGCTGGGGCCTCGTTGCTCCTAAAAGCCCGAATATCGGGGCATTCCGCAAGAATCTGGAATCCTCGGAATCGTGGTTGAGCCCGTTTAATGGTTTCGGGCCTGACAATTTCCTGGTCGGTCAGCCTGACTTCTGTTTCGGTGAGTACCAGGAATGGATCGGCCAGCGCTTCGCCCCGCGGCACTATCAGAAGCTCAAGGAAAAGATGGATTACCCTGCCCTCTACGCAATGGGCGCTTTCATCCAGTCGCTAGCGCAGAATCCCGGAATCGAAGCTGAACTGCAGAACCTTGGAAGTCAGGCACACGTGTATGTCGGCACCGGGTTGGGCGCACTTGAGACCTCCTATCGTGAAAGCGTCCGGCTGTTTCAGTCGCAGCGGCGCTGGAACCGATTCTGGGCGAGACCGGACCACAACTCAACGTTAAACGACTATCTAAACAACCCGAACCCCGAAGACACATCCGTTCCCCGTACCCCTGACGGCCTCGAAGGAGAAGAACGGGAAGCTGTAGAAGCAGAGTGGAACGCCTACTGGATGGAGCGCTCGCCGGAACTGGCGGAATATTTGAGCGATCTTGCCCGCATCGATGGCCTCGAGATTGAGGGCGCGATCGAGAGTGGCAAGCTGCACGCCATTCGCGAGAAAGAGAAACGTCATGCCAAGCTGCAGGAGCGTTGGGGCGCTCCGGAACCACCTTGGAATGTCTCGGCGAACCTGATCTGGAACATACATAATACTCCTGCCGCCCAGATCTCGATCCTTGGCCAAATCCAGGGACTCTCGTTCGCGCCTGTTGCGGCCTGCTCCACATTCGGCGTTGCACTGGCGCTTGCGATGCGAGCAATCCAATGTGGCGATGCGAAAGCGGTGGTGGTCGGCGCCACTGATCCTCCCCCTCATCCCCTCACAGTCGGATCCTTCTATACCGCGCGTGTTCTTTCTGCCGATCGTCAGCTATCATTGCCCTTGACCCGGCTGCGAGGGACGCACGTTGCCGGCGGCTCGGTGGTCTGGATTGTGGGCGATTACGATTACTTCACCGCCAAGGGCTTCCAGGCGCTTGGAATGGAGCCCCTGGCTGTAGGCGTCAGCTGCGACGCTGACCACATCATCACTCCTTCCGCAGAGGGTCCCAAAATTGCTATCAACGAAGCGCTGGCACATGCCGGAAGCGACCCCAGCGCACTGGGAACCTGGGACCTGCACGCCACCGCTACTCCAGGCGACTATTCTGAGATCAAAACGCTTCGCTCCGTCGTCCCGGATTCGGTCCTCGTCACCGCTCGAAAAGGAACGTTCGGCCACGGCATGAGCGCCGGCGGCGGCTGGGAGCTCACCGCCCAGTATCTCGGCTTCGAACAAGGTAAACTGTATCCCACACCGCTCAAAGAAGGCGAGCTCAACGGCCTCATACACGATCTTCACGAAAGCTTCGTCTTTGACTCCGCTGAGAAGGTGAGCCAGGGATTGGCCGGGAAGCTCTCCATGGGTATCGGCGGGATCAACGCCTGCGTGATCTCGAGGCCGTTACCGCCGAAGTAGTACCCGGACCTGCCCAGATTGAAGAGCGGTCGTCAGCCTTAAATGAAGTCTTCTTTTCCGGCTTGCCTACCAGTTCCCATCAATGAGGCGCTTCCGTCTTCTTAGCCGGTTCTCGAGTCGTCTTCTGCTCCGGTCGTTGCTCTGGTTTGGGAGCCAACTTTTGCTCTGACTTAGCTTGCGGCTGTGGAGCCGGACGCTTCTCCTGCGGCTGTGGAGCCGGACGCT
>CBAAAA010000520.1:0-3541 GCA_964658695.1 uncultured Solirubrobacteraceae bacterium
CCCTCACGCGCTCCATGTCCGCGCCGGCCTGATCTCCCGTTAGCACGTGATCGACACGGCCAAGATGATGGGAACCCTTCAGCACCTGCATGCAACCGTTCTCCCGGGTTGCTGGATCCACTGCAATGAAAGCGCTGGTCAGTAGCGGGAAAAGGACGCCATTCTGATACCAATAGCCATAGTCCTGATGCCAGGCCCACGCGCCGCCCACCTTGGCGTCTTTCATGATCATCTTCGAGTGGTAGTGGTAGACCTCGCCTTCGAGCAGCGTCTCGGCAGAGTTCACCATCGTCTCGCAACGCGCAAACATTCCGTAGATGGTGTCGCCCGGATGGTTCCACAGCGACAGCCGGACAACGCCGCCTTCCCCATCGCCTTTTCCGAATGAGTGCTGATCGAGATCACGGTCTTCCTTGGCCGCTCGCCGCAGCAGATCGACCTCCGGTTTCGCGAACATCTGCTTTGCGACGACGAACCCGTCGCGCTCATACTGTCCTAAGACGTCTTTAACTATTGGACCCGATGCCATGAGCTTTCCCTCCTTGTTTCCGTAACGACTGTTCCGACATCAGTCTGTCGGTAGATGTGTATGCCTCGCGAACCCAATCCACAATCCTGGCGGGTTCCGGCGAGTACTCGAGCTCTATGCTGACCGTCCCATCGAATCCCGCGTCCGCGAGGGCTTTGAGATAGGGCGGGAAATTGACGACCCCCCGGCCGGGCGGAAGATCCCCATGCCTCCTGCCATCGCAATCGGAGAGATGTACATGGGCGATCCGTCCCTTCAGCTTCCCGATTTCGCCCGGATCGTTATTTGCCAGCAGCAAATGAGAGATATCCACGTTTGCTTTCACCCGCGCGTTCCCAACCTCATTCAGGAACTGATCCATCTTGTCGATGGTGTTCACGATGGAGAGCGAAAAAGGTTCCAGCTCAACCGCAATATCCAGTCCAAGATCTTCCGCATACCCGGCGAGGTCCCGCACCGATTCGACTGCCCAGTTCCATTGGTCTGCCGGAGGGATCACTTCCTGATTCCAGATATACTCGCCCAACACCAGCAGTAAATTGCTGGCGCGCAGATCATAACCGAAATCCAGATACCGTTCTGCGCGATGAATATGGAAGTCGCGAACTGTCCGGTTGAAGTCTGCAATCCCGAGCGCACAGCAGACGACCGAAACTACCGGCAGATCATTGCGCCTGCATTCCTCCCGAATCGCCCGCCAATCCTGCGGCTTGATTTCGAGCGGGTCCGCAAAGATGTCGATGGTATCGAAGCCGATTTCCTTCGTGAGCTCAATTCCGCGGATCGGGTCGACGGCGGTTCCAACCCAGGCGGAGTTGATGAGTCCAAGTTGCATGATCGGAGTGCGTCTTCAGACGCGACCGCGATCTTATCATAAACTTACCGTTGACATCATGAACTTTTAGTGCAAAGTTCATTAAGAGCAGCCGTGGACCTTGATCTAAGCTTCGAACACCTCGCTCCCAAACCCCTGCGGTCCGACTTCGGAATTGGAGCAATTGGCGCCGGATTCATCATGCGTGATGTGCAGTTGAAGGCGTATGCGAACGCGGGGTTTAATGTTGTCGCTATTACTTCACGCACCCCTGAGATCGCGCGGGAAGTGTCCGAACTGAGAGGGATTCCAAAAGTTTACGACACGCTTTCGGACATGTTGAAAGATCCGGCGGTAGAAATTCTGGACATTGCGGTGCCGCCGCATCTCCAGCTCGAGATTGTCCGGCAGGCGGTGGAAGAGGGCCAATACGTAAAAGGCATTCTCGCGCAGAAGCCGCTGGCCGTCAATCTCGAGCAGGCCGGCGAGGTGGTGGCGGTATGTGCGGCCCGTAACCTGCCCCTGGTCGTGAACCAGAACATGCGCTTTGATCAGTCGATACAAGCGTTAAAGGCCATTCTCGATCGCGGCTATTTGGGAGCACCGGTGCTGGCCACCATTGAGATGCGGGCGGTGCCTCACTGGCAATCCTGGCTGCGTGACTATCACCGGCTCACGCTGTTGAACATGAGCATCCATCACGTGGATTGTTTCCGCTTCCTGTTTGGCGATCCAGAGTCTATCTTCGTCAGCGCACGCAAGGACCCGCGCACGAAATTCCCCCATGAAGACGGTATCTGTCTCTACATTCTCGAGTACGCGGATGGTTTGCGCGCAACCTCCTGGGATGACGTGTGGACCGGTCCACGAACCGAGGGCGACGATCTCCGCCCCTACATCAAATGGCGCGTAGAGGGTACCGAAGGAATTGCTGAAGGAACCATCGGCTGGCCCGACTACCCGAACCGCTCGCCCAGCACTTTGACCTTTACTTCAACCGCACATTCGGGGATCTGGTTCACACCCCGTTGGCGGGAGGTATGGTTTCCGGATGCTTTCGCAGGCCCCATGACCGATCTCATGAATGCGATTGCCGGCAAGACTGATCCGCAGACCAGCGGGATGGACAATCTCGGGACCATGGCAGTTATCGAGGCGGGTTACCGGTCTCTGCGAGAGCACCGGTCTGTGAGAATCTCCGAGGTCACTGAACTCGTTTTGAAATGACCATGCGCCGCTCTTCTACGCCCACAATGAAGGACATCGCCAGCCGCGCCAACGTCTCGGTAGGAACCGTGTCCCGTGTGCTCAACCGCCATGAGGATGTAGACGGCGACCTGCGCCAGCGCGTGGAAACGGTGGCGCGTAAAATGGGCTACCGCCTGAGCGCGCGGACCCGCAGCGTGGTAAAGACTAAAGCCGGAATTATCGGCCTGATTCTGTTCAACGACTTCGGGTTGAGCTCAGCGCAATCATTGCTGCTGCTCGGAGTCGAAGAGTATTGTTCCTCCGCCGGCTACTACCTGCTGTTTGTGCGCCACCGCTATGCTCCTTCGGCGCCGGTCTCCACACTGGAGATTCCTCCCGTCATGCAAACTCCTGGCCTGGCGGACTGCCTCATTATGGCTGGCACCATCTACGGCAATGCGCTCGCTACTTTTGAGCGGCATGGAGTGAATTATGTCGCGCTTGCCAATCACACCATGGATGTTCCCGAGAACTCTTCCGCCCGGAAGCATCTGATTGAGTACGATGACCTGACCGGCTGCCTGGAGGCAACGCGTTATCTGGCGCAGCTCGGGCACCGGGACATCTGGTACATTGGCGATGATTCGCGGCCCTGGCACAAGAATCGCTTCCGGGGTTATTCGCGCGCCATTTCCGAGCTCGGATTGGAGTCGCACATTCACAGCATCGCCTTATCGGATGACGAGTACGAGAATGGCCAGGCGGCAATTGCTCACATCCTCGAACAAGGTTGGCCCGTTACTGCGATTCTGGCTGCCTCGGATGAACTCGCCTACGGTGCGAGAGAAGGGTTACGCCAGCACCGGCGCGAAGTTCCGAGGGATGTGAGCCTGATCGGATTTGAGAACGAGAAGGGCCGCGCGCGAGGCACAAATTTGACCAGCGTCTCAGTGGATATGGTGGAAGTCGGGCGTGAACTGGCCAGAGCCGCGATCTTGCAGATTGAGGAT
>CBAAAA010000521.1:0-3540 GCA_964658695.1 uncultured Solirubrobacteraceae bacterium
AACCCGTTGTCGATTGGGCTCAACTGCTCGCTGGGACCTGATCTGATGTACCCGTTTCTGGAGGATCTGGCGGGCAAATCCAGTGCGGCGATCTCATGCTATCCGAATGCCGGCCTTCCAAATCCGCTCGCGGCAACGGGGTTTGACCTGGGGCCGCCCGACATGGCCCGCTATCTGGGCAATTTTGCGGAAGCGGGACTGATCAATATTGCCGGCGGTTGTTGTGGCAACACACCCGATCACATCGCGGCGATTGCAAGAGCGCTGGAAGGCAAGCACCCACGGGAGCCTAGAGACGCGAAGACGAGCGAATCCCGGATCAAAGTGAGCAGGCCAGAGGCCCCGGCCGAAGAGGTGGTCGAAGAGACGAAGCCACTGCGCCTTTCCGGTTCGCAGCCGTTCACCCAGCAGCCGGGTGTCTACATCATGATCGGGGAGCGGACCAATGTTGCCGGTTCACCGAAGTTCGCAAAGCTCATCAAGGAAGGCAAGTACGAGGAAGCAGTAAGCGTCGCGCGTCAGCAGGTGGAAAACGGAGCGAACGTTATCGACATTTGCATGGACGAAGGCATGATCGACGGCGTCCCGGCGATGACTCGTTTCCTGCAGTTATTGGGAAGCGAGCCTGAAGTAGCGAAAGTTCCGTTCATGGTGGACTCCTCGAAATGGGAGGTGATTGAGGCGGGACTCAAGTGCCTGCAGGGCAAAGGCATTGTGAACTCGATCTCGTTAAAGCAAGGTGAAGAGAAGTTCCGGCAGAACGCGACAAGGGTACTGAAATACGGCGCGGCGGTCGTGGTGATGGCCTTCGATGAGCGAGGTCAGGCCGCGACCTACCAAGACAAGATTCGCATTTGCGAACGCGCCTACCGGATTTTGGTAGATGAGGTGGGGTTCCCGCCAGAAGACATTATCTTTGATCCCAACATCCTTACCGTGGCCACCGGGATGGAGGAGCACAACAACTACGCAGTTGACTTCATCAACGCCACGCGCTGGATCAAGCGAAACCTGCCGCACGCAAAGGTGAGCGGCGGCGTTTCCAACATATCGTTCAGTTTCCGGGGCAACAACAAGGTACGGGAGGCGATGCATTCCGCGTTCCTGTATCACGCAATTGCGGCAGGCATGGACATGGGCATCGTCAATGCCGGCATGTTGGAAGTGTACGAAGAGATCGATCCCGAGCTGAGGGTGCTGGTCGAGGATGTGCTGCTGAACCGCCGTCCGGATGCGACGGAGCGGCTGGTAGAGCACGGGGAAGCGCTAAAGGCCGCGAGCTCCGGCGTTACGGTGAGTGAAAAGAAGGCAGAAGAGTGGCGCAACGGCACCGTGGAAGAGCGTCTTTCGCATGCACTGGTGAAGGGGATCGATACCTATATCGACATAGACACCGAAGAGGCTCGGGTGAAGCTGGGCCGGCCGCTCCTGGTGATTGAAGGGCCGCTGATGGACGGCATGGGAGTGGTAGGCGATTTGTTCGGCTCCGGCAAAATGTTCTTGCCGCAGGTGGTGAAATCGGCGCGCGTGATGAAGAAGGCGGTGGCATATCTGACGCCTTTTATGGAAGCCGAGAAAGCATCCATGGAGGCGGCTGGCCAGGTAGTGAAGGCGCAAGGAAAGATTGTGCTGGCCACGGTAAAGGGCGATGTGCACGATATTGGCAAGAACATTGTGGGCGTGGTTCTGGCGTGCAACAACTATGAAGTTATCGACATGGGAGTGATGGTTCCGTGCGAAAAGATTCTGGAACGGGCCAGGGCGGAAAACGCGGACGTCATCGGGCTAAGCGGGCTGATCACGCCATCACTGGATGAGATGGTGCATGTGGCTCGGGAGATGGAACGGCAAGGGTTCAAGGTGCCTTTGCTGATCGGCGGAGCGACGACCAGCCGCGCGCATACAGCGGTTAAGATTGCGCCGCATTACAGTGAGCCTGTGGTGCATGTGCTGGACGCGAGTCGGGCCGTGCCTGTCACGACCAGCCTGCTGAGCGAAGAAGGAAAGCCAGCGTTTGTGGCGACGCATCGGGCGGACTATGAGGCGCTGCGCAAGACACACGCGGCTCCCAGGCAAAGCCTGGTGGCTCTGGAGACTGCGCGAGTAAGGCGGACTGCAATTACCTGGCGCGCCGAAGACCTTCCGGTACCCGCATTTACTGGCGTACGGGTGTTGCATGATTTTCCGTTGGCAACGTTGCGCGAGTTCATCGACTGGTCTCCTTTTTTTCAAACGTGGGGATTGAAGGGGATTTATCCGCGTATCCTTCAGAACGAAAAATATGGAACGCAGGCGTCGCTGCTCTTCGCGGAAGCGAACACGATGCTGGATAAGATCATTGACCAGAAACTGCTCAGAGCACGCGGTGTGTATGGTTTTTTCCCGGCCAACGCGGTCGGCGACGACGTGGAGTTGTACACCGACGCGACACGAACGAAGGTGCTGAAGCGTTTTCATTTTCTACGGCAGCAGGCAAACCGCGAAGGCAGTGAACCATGCCGATCGCTGGCCGACTTCATTGCGCCGAAAGAGACCGGGCTGGCAGACTACATGGGCGCTTTCGCGGTGACGAGCGGAATGTGCCTGAAGGAATTGTGCGACAAGTTCAAGGCGGAGAACGATGACTACAGCGCCATCATGGCCGAAGCGCTTGCCGACCGGTTGGCCGAAGCCTTCGCCGAGTGCCTGCATAAGCGAGTCCGCGACGAGTGGGGTTACGGCTGCGCGGAGACACTGAACGTCACGGAGATCATCCAGGAAAAGTATCGCGGTATCAGGCCGGCGCCGGGTTATCCATCGTGTCCAGACCACACGGAGAAGGGCCCGCTGTGGCAGTTGCTGGACGTGCAGAAGAATACCGGGATGCTGATTACCGAGTCATTCGCGATGTGGCCGGGATCGAGCGTCAGCGGACTCTATTTTGCGCATCCGGCGTCACGCTATTTCGATTTGGGGAAGATCGGCCGCGACCAGGTTCTCGATTACCACCACCGTAAACGCATGACCGTCGCGGAGGTTGAGCGATGGCTGGGTCCAAACTTAAACTACGATCCGGCGGCCTAACCGGCATGTCCTGAATGCCGGTCGTTGACGCTAGCCAGCGCGTGTTAGCGTTACCGCATGAGCCAGCGACGGCCTTCCTTTTCCGCCCTTTTCCTATTTGCGTTCACGACAGTTTCTCTTTTGCAGGGCCAGGACTTTGGGGTCGATCCGCAAATCGCCCGCCTGATCTCTTCGATAAAGGCAATTGACAACCATGCGCACCCGGTGCTGCCTCCGCCAAGCGAAGAAACGGATCGCGACTTCGATGCTCTGCCCGTCGATAACATGGAGCCGCAGACCGACCCGGTCGCGTGGCGCGCCGACAATCCACAACTGGCAGCAGCCTGGAAAGCGCTTTGGAATTTCAACGCAAGCGTGCCGATCAATCCCGACGGAATGAAACAGCTGGACGCCGCCCGCAATCGAGTGAGAGCAAAGCTGGGAGGCCAGTACGAAGCCTGGGTTCTCGATCAGGCGGGCATCGGCGAGATGCTTGCA
>CBAAAA010000522.1:0-3524 GCA_964658695.1 uncultured Solirubrobacteraceae bacterium
CAGCGTTGTAGACTGAACATTCAACTCTGTTTATGCTGCCGGCTTATGCGCTAAGACCTCTGATGTTGACCGCGGCGTGCCTGGCGTCTTTTATTGCAAACGCGCAGACCGCTGACCCTGGCCAGCAGATCTTCGGCGCCACTTGCGCAGCTTGCCATGGGTTGGACGGGCAGGGCGGAGAACATGCTCCGAACATTGCCACGAATCCGGAAGTTCAGCGGATGACAGAGCGCGAGGTCAGTGGGATCGTGCGCTATGGCATCCAGGGGAAAGGCATGCCCGGGTTCCAATCCTCTTTGCAACGCGACCAGATCAGTGCAGTCGTGAAGTACCTGCGCCTGATGGGCAGCAGAGCGGGGAGCGGTCCTTTGAAAGGCGACGTAGCTCGTGGCAGGGCGCTCTACTTTGGTTCGGCGAGGTGTGCCGAGTGCCATAGCATTGGTGGCGAGGGCGGATTTTTTGGCGCCGATCTTTCTGGCTACGGAAAAGCCCATTCGCCGGATGCAATACGCGAGGCGATTGTTGATCCTAATAAAAACCAGGACTCGAGGCACGGGACGGCCGAAGCGGTCACGCGCGAAGGGCGGACTTACATTGGGATCGTCCGCAATGAAGACAACTTCAGCGTCCAGATGCAGACGCCAGATGGCAGCTTCCGTTTTTTTCAGAAACGAGACCTTGCTCGTCTCGAACATAAAACACAGTCGTTGATGCCCGCTGACTACGGGGAAAAACTAAGCGCCTCCGAGATAGACGATCTTGTGAAGTTTCTATCGCGAACGAGTGGCGCGCAGCAGAAAGAATCTGACGACGACGAGTGAGGCGTCCACAGACTAACTTGGAGAACCTATGAATAAGAGCAAAACGAATCGAAGAAGTTTTATCGGAAAAAGTGCGGCTGTCGCGGCAGCTACGACGGTCGCGGCGGCAGGTGCGGCGGATTCGCAGACGGCGTCCGGAAGCCCGGCGGCAGAGAAGCCCGCAGCAGAGAAAAAAGTCTGGTGGAAGGATGGCAAAGCGCCTGCGGAGACTCCGCTTTTCAGCGGCGCCGTTTCTTACGGAAATTTGCTGTTTCTCTCCGGAATCGGCTATCACTTTGAAGGCGACATTACTGTGCACACCCAGCATGTTCTCGATGAGATTAAGAAGCAGCTGGAGGCGGTCGGCTCGTCAATGAACAAGGTTCTAAAGGCGCAGGTTTATCTGGCGGACTTGAAGGACTACGACGGAATGAACAAGGTCTTCAAGGGTAGCTTTGGCCCGGAGCCACCGGTGCGAACAACGGTATCGGTTGCTGGTGTGCCGGGTAAGTCGCTGGTCGAAATCGACGTGATCGCTTACATCTAGACACTTTAGGGGCATCGCCGGTAGCGCGACGATACACTGGGTATCAAATGCCCAATGGCCGAAGACAATTTATCGAGTCCGCGTTTCTGGGAGCGACTGCCGCCGTGAATCTGTCGAGCAGTCGCGCTGCCGCCGCGACACAGGCCATGGGGATGCCGGGTCCTTATCCAGGTCGCGTGGTTGCCGTGGAGCACGGAGGCTGCATAACCTCCGGCGTGTATCAACCGGAGCCGATCAAGGCCATGGTGGACCGCGGAATGAAAGAGCTCACCGGAGCTCCGACCGGCCAGGATGCCTGGCGCACTCTGTTCACAAAAGGCGATGTGGTGGGAATTAAAGTGAGCCCTGTCGGAGGTCCAAAACTGTGCTCCGACGCTTCGGTTCTGCATGCCATCTGCGATGGACTGAACCAGGCTGGCGTGCCGGACAGTAAGATCGTTGTCTTTAATCGTTATCGCGGCGAAGCGGTGGAGTGCGGAATGGACAAATGGCTGCGCCCAGGGATGCGATTCACCGCGCCCTCCCCTGCTTATGACGAGTCGCAGCTTGCGATCGAGGGTTACGACCCAGATCATTTTTTGGAGATGGCGCTGGTGAAAGAGGGGGACGATCCTCAAAATCCCAGGTCGCGGCGTTCTTATGTTTCAAAGGTGGTGACCACGGAGGTGAACAAGATCATCAATCTGCCGGTCTTGAAGCACCATCAGTCGGCCGGCGTAACCATAACCTTGAAGAACATGTCGCATGGCTTTGTGAACAATGTGAACCGCAGCCACTCTACGCCGACGCTGAACGCCTGTGGAATGTTTATTCCTTCTGTTGTCAGCCTGCCTGTCATTCGTCAGAAAGTTGTTCTGCATGTGGTGGATTCGGTCAGAGCTTCCTATCATGGCGGCCCCTCCTCGAAGCCGCAGTTTGTCTGGGAGCCCAAGACCATGTATTTCGGGACCGATCCGGTGGCGCTGGACAAGACGGGATTGAAGGTGATCGACGCGAAGCGGCAAGAAGCCGGCATGGCCACGGTGGCGCTTTCAAAGCCCGATAATGCGAGCCACTACCTGAATTGTCAGGTGGAGCACATCGAGATTGCAGGCGCGCTTGGGCTCGGCGAGTTCGACGACAGCAAGATACACGTCAATCGAATCCGCATTGCCTGAAGCTTTCTATTTCGTAAACACTAAAGTTCCGAAGTGCTCCGGCACATGATTCGGATCTCGATTCTGTACACAGGTAGGCTGCCAGCAGAGGAAATGGCGCAGCGGATCCGCGCCTAGACCATCGATTCGATATAGATTCATGCGCCACCTGGTACCTGACTTCACTTGCTGTGTGCTGACTGCGGAGAGTGGAATACGAGCGGCTCCGTACCAGATTTGATGAGCCTTATCTATTCCAGCCTTCGTCTCCCAACCTGACTTCCATTCGTGGTTGTAGCTCTCGTGATCCAGATCGATCGCCAGGTCGATCCAATCGCCGGTAGGAGCGATCTCGAACTCGCGATAGTGCCGGATATTGGTCCAGTCGTCGCCAAGGAACATTTCCACCACATCCCGATCCCATAAACCCACGTGCTTCTTCGTGTTGTCCGCCGGCAGGAACAAGTTCAGAACTTTGTACGGGCACTCAAAAAGAATATACAGATCTTTGTCTGTCCAGAAGGCGCGGATTGTGGTCTTGATGTCCGGATAGTCGATCTGCCGGCTGCAGTCTTTCGACATGCTCACGAGCGCGGCACTCTTCCACATGGCGGCCTTCGGACTTATGCTGAGTTCGGGCTGACCGCTGGAGTGACGAATGGAGAACTCGGCCGTCGGTTGCGTGGTGACGCAAGGCGGTTGGGCTTGCAATGACAGCGCTGAAAAGAGAATTGCAGCGGTCGCTGGGATATAGCTTTTGTGATTCGTCAAAATTTGCCCTCTGATCGATCGTTAGCGTCCACCACGTGGAGCATTTGTTCGAACTTCGTCGCCGGAATTGCGAACGGTCCAATCTTTGTTGTTGTTTGAATCGCGCTGTTCAAAATGAATATGATTGTTGTCGGCGAAAGTATTGAGAGTACGGAAGTAAGTGGTCACTCCGTTTTCGTCGCGACGACTGGTGTAGGTCCATTGGTTGCCTTCTATTCGCAATTCATCGCGGCCAGTAGCGCGGCCCTCCGGCATGATGGTCTGAGTGTA
>CBAAAA010000523.1:0-3522 GCA_964658695.1 uncultured Solirubrobacteraceae bacterium
CACCAGTACAAAGGAGGCGGCGATCTGAACGACTGCGAAGATCCTTAACTTGCGGTTCGCCGAGCTGGTGACCCGGGCGCTTCCACTCGCCAGGCTGAATCCCTGCGACCCTCCTGAAGACGGCAGACGCGGAACGAATGCCAGCATCGCGGTTGCCAACACCGCCAGCCCGGCGCCCACCCACAACATGCTCGTGTCGAGAGTAAGATCAAGGGCTCGGATCGAGTACCGGGACACATATCGCGCCAGAACAGCGACCATCGGGCTGGCGATCAGGATGCCCACCGCTGCCCCCGCGCTGCACAGAAGCAAGCTCTCCGTCAGAAGAGTTCTTCGCAATGCCCCGGTGCTCGCGCCCAGTGCCGCGCGTATGCCCAGTTCCGCTTCCCTGCGCACAGTCCGGGCCAGAATCAGATTCGCAACGTTCGAGCAGGCGATGACAAAGACCAGGATCGACGTCGCCATCAGCACCAGCAGAATGCTCCGCGCTCCGGATGTCAGCTGGTCGCGCAGCCTCAGCGCGCTGATCTGGAAATCTGCCTTGGCCGGATAGGCTTCCGGATGCTCCCGCTTCATCACCGCATGGATCGAGCGCAGCTCCGTACGAGCCGCTTCCAGATCCGATCCCGGAGCGAGCCTGCCGAATACTTCCGTCATGCGGTGTATCCTGCTGGTGGTCATGGTCGCCGACAGATGGTGTCCACTCGTCACCACATTTCCGATAATCTCAGTGTCGGCTGGGTAGGGCACGCACGGCTCCAGTACTCCGACCACCGTGGCATCGCGCGAGTCAAATGAGTCAAGCCGGATCTTCTTGCCGAGCACACCAGGATCGCCCTTCAGCGTAGTCGACCAGAACCGATACGTCAGGACCACGGCGCCCGCGGCTTTCGGACCGTCATCATGCGCATCCAGCAACCGCCCCAGCACCGGGCGCAAGCCCATCACCTCGAAATACGATCCGTTGACCACCCCGCCGTTCACTGCTCTCGGTTCGCCCAAGCCGACCAGCGTGAAGCTTGCGGTGGAGAACTCGCCCAATGAGTGGAGCCTCTTTACCCGCGAGCGTAAATCCGCGACTTCAGGCACGGAGAAGTTGGCGTTATCCGCGCCCATGCCCGCCTCGCTCTGGCGGACATAGATCAGCCGCGACTCGTCCCGGTTCACCAGGGGCCGCAGCAGTACGCCACGCACCAGGCTGAAGACGACTGCATTCGCCCCGATACCGAGCGCCATCGTGAGAATTACCGTGGCCGAGAGGCCTTTGGCGCGCACCAGAGAACGGACAGCCACTCTCAGGTCGGCCAGAAAAGACGCGACGTTCTCGATCAAGCTGCTACCCCCGCTGTTGAAAGGCAACTGTACCGCCTTTGCTCAAGAGATGGCAAACAAAGCGCTGTTTCCACTCAGGAGTTCTGCCGGATGTCCGATTCCGAAATAGGTACGTTCAAAAGCGGAGATATGTAGGATGTGTCCCGGTCCCATTCCTTTTTATGGACGCAACAAACCCCGCTCGTCGCGAGATCATAGATCTATGAGTGAATCAATTAAGGGCAAGAAAGCCGTAGTGACCGGCGGTTCGAGGGGAATCGGCTTTGAAGTAGCCAAGGCTTTGTTTCAGGAAGGCGCGGAGGTACTAATCTCCGGCCGGAAGCAGGACTCGATCGACTCCGCGCTTCAGGAACTGGGGAAAGTGTCGGGTGGAAAAGCCTTCGGGTTCGCTGGCGACGTCAGCAAAAGTTCCGATGTAGCCGCCCTCTTCGAATACGGCGACAAGCAACTGGGCGGGCTTCATTACCTTATTAACAACGCTGGCGTCGGAATCTTCCGCGCGGCCGGAGAACTCAGTGTTGAAGAGTGGGACCACGTGATCGCCACCAACCTTTCCGGCGCGTTCTATTGCAGCCGGGAAGCGATTGAGCGTTTCCATCTTTCAAAGAGCGGGTGGATCGTAAACATCAGCAGTCTGGCGGGTCGGAACCCGTTCGCCGGCGGATCGGCGTACAATGCCTCGAAATTCGGGCTCAACGGTTTCAGCGAGGCAATGATGCTCGACCACCGCAACGACAACATCCGCGTCAGCTACATCATGCCCGGTAGCGTGGACACCGGATTCTCCGGTCACGAACCGCGGAAGAAGTCGGAATGGAAGATTGCCCCGGAAGACGTCGCCCAAATCGTCCTCGACATCATAAATATGCCTTCGAGGACATTAATCAGTCGAGTTGAGGTGAGACCTTCTCGCCCTCAAAAGGACTAATCCTGCAAGACTGGGTACCGGATAGGGGTTAAACCCTGTTCGAGCGTAGCCAGTGGGAAGCGTTGCTGAAGAAATCAGCGCGTGCAGAAGAGGGGACTACGCAATTATGGGCCGCCTGAGAAAAGTGCTTGATCCGAGTCGGACGGGCAGGGACGCCGAATCTCTCGAGAAGACGCTACTCAGATTGATCGTGGGACAGGACGAAGCGGTAGAGCAGATCGTGAACATCTACCAGATGCACCTCACGGGACTGACCGCTCCGGGACGGCCGGTTGGGAATTTCCTGTTCCTCGGTCCAACCGGTTCCGGGAAGACACGAACGGTTGAAGCAACTGCGGAAGCATTATTAAACAACCCACGCGCGGTGATCAAGATCGATTGCGCTGAATTTCAGCACAGTCATGAAATCGCGAAGTTAATTGGGTCGCCTCCCGGATACCTGGGTCACCGTGAGACGCACCCACTGTTGAGCCAGGAAGTCATCAACCAGTTCCACACGGAAACCATGAAGCTGAGCTTTATCCTTTTCGACGAGATCGAGAAGGCGAGCGACGCGCTCTGGAATCTGCTGCTTGGGATCCTGGATAAGGCAACGCTGACTTTGGGAGACAACCGAAAAGTAGATTTTTCCGGCGCTCTCATTTTCATGACGAGCAATCTTGGCGCGGCGGAGATGAGCAATCTGATTTCGCCGAAACTAGGATTCAATGGCCGCCAAACTGTCGGGCAGCCACTGGAACTCGACGAGAAGGCGAACGCCAAGCTTGCGAAGAGCGGCGTGGAAGCGGCGCGGCGGAAGTTTACACCGGAATTCATGAACCGGATTGACAAAACGGTGGTGTTCAAGTCCCTTGGACAAGCCGAAATGGGCCGCATTCTCAACCTGGAACTGGCGCAGGTCCAACAACGGATCTATCAGTCCCCAGCACAGCGCTCGTTTGCCTTCACGGTCAGCGAACCCGGGAAGGAATTCCTGCTGAGCGAAGGGACCGACGTGAAATATGGAGCCCGCCACCTGAAACGCGCGATCGAACGCCTGCTGGTACAGCCCATCTCCAACCTGATCGCGACCGATCAGGTGAGTGCAGGCGATTGGATCGCGGTGGACTTCGATCCAGACACCCGCTGCCTGGTCTTCACCAGCGAGGAAGAAGAGTTGCAATCGCACCGCATGACAACGCTTCTGGGCACCAACTTCCGGGTGCCTGCCAGCCCCGTCGTCAACTCTCCGCAACGGGAGATCCGGGCGGTCAGCGCACGCG
>CBAAAA010000524.1:0-2694 GCA_964658695.1 uncultured Solirubrobacteraceae bacterium
AGTGGGGTGTCATCGAACGTCACCAACTGTGTAATTATCTACACGACGATCAACGGCCCAATCCTGTCGCCGGTTTCGCTCTCGGTCTCCGGGCTGCCTGGCGGAGTGACTGCCTCTTTCGACAGCACAGCTGCCAATGTGAACGGGAATTTCCTGACCTTCGCGGTCACTGCCAGCGCGCCGCTGGGAACTTATACGGTTACTCTGACGGCAACCGGCGGGGGCCTCACCAGGACAGCGGCTATTCAGCTTACAGTGGTGCCCCATCCTGCCTTTATTCTGGGTTTTCCTAACCAGTTCATCACGGTAAAGGCGGGTGGTCCGGCAGTCCCGGCAACGCTATCGATCCTGAGCACAAACCCAGGGTTTAACTCGCCGATCAGCCTGATGGTCGCCGGGACCATGGCCAATATCTCGCAGAGCTTTACGACGTCGACTCTGACGGTCGCGGCTCCGAGCACCACCTTGAACGTCTCGGCGTCTGGCAGTGCCTCGCCGGGCAGCTATACGATCGCGCTCGCTGGAAATGCGAACGGCCTGTGGCAGACGGTTTTGCTCTCGGTGACTGTCACACACTAAACGCGCACTACTAGACCAGGGGGCTGATAGCATACAAAGCGATCAACCCCCGTATGGCAAACCATTACATCTCACGCCGAAGTTTTTCGTCGGCTCTGTTCGCAGCCCCGCTGCTCCTGAGAGGAGGAGTTCCATCCTCCTCTGAAGCGAGGGTGAAGATCGATACCGGGCGCATAGTGGGCGCTATCGACCCCAAGATATACGGCAACTTTGCAGAAATGCTTGGCAGATGCATTTACGGCGGCATCTACGATCCAGGTAACCCGCTTTCGGACTCGGAAGGTTTTCGGAAAGACGTTTTGAAAGCGGCTAAAGACCTCCATGTCACCTTTCTCAGGTGGCCTGGAGGTAATTTTTCGTCCAACTACAACTGGCGCGACGGAATCGGTCCTCGGGAGAGCCGTCCCACCAGACTCGATATGGCCTGGGGCACGACGGACGATAACCGCTTTGGCACACATGAATTTCTGCACTATTGCGAGATGCTCAATACCGAACCTTATCTATGCGCGAATCTGGGGACCGGGTCGTGGACTGAAGCGCAGCAATGGGTGGAATACTGCAACTATCCCGGCGAGACGGCGACCACAAAGCTACGTCAGAAAAATGGAAGAAAAGATCCCTGGAATGTGAAGGTCTGGGGCCTCGGCAACGAGATGGATGGACCCTGGCAAATGGGCCATCGAACCGCCGAGGACTATGGAAAATTTGCCTTAGAAGCTGCCAAGCTGATGAAGTGGACCGATCCGTCGTTGAAACTGGTAGCGGCAGGTTCTTCCAACTTCCTGGCTGACTGGACGGGATGGAATCGCACCGTCCTTGATTACCTGAAGAACCATGCGGACTATCTTTCGCTTCACATGTATGTCGGCAACGCCGAGAATGACTTTGGAGAGTTCCTGGCCAGTTCGGTGGAACTGGCTCAACGAACCAAAATTGCGGAAGGGATCATCCGCGAGGCACTCGCCGGCACTCCGAAGCGCAAGATCTATATCGCCTGGGACGAGTGGAATGTCTGGTATCGGGAGCGCGGCGAAGGCAAAGAGAAAGGCCGGCAGATTCTTGAGGAACAGTACAACCTGGAAGACGCGCTGGTGGTTGCGACCTTCCTCAACACTTTTGTGAATCATGCGCACATCGTCAAGATCGCGAACCTGGCGCAGCTGGTGAACGTAATCGCGCCGATTTTCACCAGCGAGCGCGGCATGTTTCTCCAGACCACTTACTATCCTCTGCAGCTTTTTGCAAACAATTCGAGCGGCAATGCGCTGGAGCTCTTTGTCGAGTCGCCGACGTATCCGAGCAAGCGGCTCGGCGATATCCCTTATCTCGACGTTTCGGCGGCTTATGACAACGGCACACTGGTGCTGAACGTAGTCAACCGGCATCCGACTGCCGCGCTGCCGGTCACGTTTGAACTGGAGGACAAGCAATTTGGCAACCGCTTCGAGGTAGCGGAAGTGAATGGACCGGATGTGAAGGCCCAGAATACGTTTGAATCGAGCCCGGTGAAATCGACGGCAAGCGAAATCCAGGCCAGCGGTACGAGGCTCCGTCATGAATTTGCGGCGCACTCCTACACGATGCTGAAAGGGAAAGTCTCATGACATCCCTGGTCGAGATCATCCGCCACCATATTGCCTATGATGCCTGGGCCAGCGATCGTTTACTGGACGCCTCCGAAAAGCTTACGCCGGAGCAGTTAGACCATGACTTCGGCAGTGCCGATAAGAGTGTGCGAGGCACGCTGGTCCACATCTTCCGCTCTTCACGAATGTGGCTGTGGCGAATTGCAGGCGGGACGCAGCCGGCCCCGAAAAGCACCCCTGAGGACGAGGACTTGCCATCGCTTCGCCCCAAGTTTACAGCGCTACAGGGGCAATGGAAAGACTGGGGCGATTCACTCAACGAGGACGACGGCACCCGGGTTCTCGACTACAGCGACCTGAAGGGCAATCCACACGCACAGCCCATCTGGCAGCTTGTTTTTCAGGTGGTGAATCACGGTACCCATCATCGCGGTCAGGTGTCCGGCTTTTTGCGTGCCTCAGGGCAGGCGCCGCCTTCCATTGATTTCATCGCGTTCGTCCGGCAGAACGCGAAATAAGTGGATTC
>CBAAAA010000524.1:2704-3513 GCA_964658695.1 uncultured Solirubrobacteraceae bacterium
AGAGGTTCCGAGCCCGCTCCAGTTGTCTCCGGAACGGGCCTTATCCCATACGAATTAACACGACGGATTTAGCACCCTTTGAAAATTGGATTTGTAAGTCTCGGTTGTCCCAAGAATCTGGTTGACACCGAAGTGATGATGGGCCAACTGGTCGCGGACGGGCATGAACTGACACCTCAGCCTGCCGACGCGGATGTGATTGTTGTCAATACCTGCAGCTTCATTGATCCGGCCAAACAGGAGTCGGTCGACACTATTCTCGAAATGGCCGAGTACAAGAAGACCGGAAAGGCGCACCGTCTGGTGGTTGCCGGGTGTCTTGTGGAGCGCTACCGGGCCGACATTCAGAGCAATTTGCCCGAGGTCGATGCGGTCCTCGGGACAAACGAGCTCGGCAAGATTACTGCCTTGTGTGAAGGTTTGACGCCGCGGGAGACTGCGCCGGAGCCATATCTCTACCACGATCTGACCGCCCGAGTTTTTACCACACCGAGGCATTCGGCGTACATCAAGATTGCGGAAGGCTGTGACCATCCGTGTTCCTTCTGTATCATTCCCCAGTTCCGGGGCCAGTTCCGGAGCCGCCGTTTTGAGAGCGTGATCCGCGAAGCGTCGGGAATGTTTGCGCAAGGTGTGCGGGAGATCAACCTGATCGGACAGGACACCACCTGTTACGGCGAGGATTTTGGCTTGAAAGATGGCTTGGCCGAACTGTTGGCGCGTCTCGCTGAGATCCCGACAGACTTTCCCAAATGGGTACGTTTCCTCTACGCTTATCCGAACAAGGTCACTCAAAAACTGCTGGATAC
>CBAAAA010000525.1:0-3491 GCA_964658695.1 uncultured Solirubrobacteraceae bacterium
TTCGAGCGCTTTGCGAAAGTGCTGCTCGCCTTCTTCCGGCCGCCCCAGGGCAAGCAGAGTCTGGCCCAGGTTGGCGCGAACCGTGGCATCGGCAGGCGTCAGCGCCACAAGTTTTTCCAGGTACGGGAGCGCCTCTTCCGGCCGGCCGGAATCGGTGAGCAGTCTGCTCAGGTTGATCAATGGATCGGGGTACTCGGGCCCCAAGCCGATCGCCTCGCGATACTCGGCAATGGCCTCCGCCGTTTGGTTGATCTTCTGGAGGAAGGCTCCCAGGCTGTTGTGGTACCAGGCCACCGAGGGATTCGAGCAGATCGCTTTTCGAAGTAATTCTGACGCCAGTTCATCCCGGCCGGAGCGAGCGGCAACGATCCCCAGCAGGTTCAGCGTGTGGCCATGATTGGGATAGGCCGCCAGGATCTGGTTGCATAACTCCTCGGCCTGTGGCAGTCGATCCTCGTTGCTTGCTCGCAGTGCTTCGGCGAAGGTCTGGTCTATGGCCAGGGAGGACCTGGAGGGCGCTATCTTGCCCAGGCAGCACTTCTTGTATTTCCGGCCGCTGCCGCAAGGACAAACGGCATTTCTTTCCGTTTTCACGCCAATTGCCTTACTCGTTCCTGGCAAGATGGAGTCACACCGCGATCAGTTCACGCTGCTCGTGTTCGGAGGGAGAAGCCGTGTTCGAGGTTGCGTTCAGAAGAGCCAGCAGCGCGTCCTGGGTCAACCACTCTGTATTTGAGTCGCTGCTGTAGTTGAAACCGTCAGCGAGTGCGGCGCCGCTGTGGGGGTGACCTCTCTCGGTGACGCCGGCCGGGGGCTCGATGACGAACATGTCGCGGTGCTCGACGGCGTAGCGGGACTCATCTTCAGTGATGAGCACCTCATGCAGTTTTTCGCCGGGACGGATTCCCACCACGGACACATGGCAATCGGGCGCGATGGCTTGAGCCAGATCCAGCAGCCGCATGCTGGGTATCTTCGGGACGAAGACTTCGCCGCCATACATCTGCTGAACGCAATCGATGACCAGCCGAACGGCTCGTTCCAGGGTGAGCCAGAAGCGAGTCATCCGGGGATCGGTAACCGACACCTTCCCGGTTTCGCGCTGCGAGCGGAACAGCGGAATCACGCTGCCCCGGC
Source organism: uncultured Solirubrobacteraceae bacterium (assembly GCA_964658695.1). Lineage (GTDB taxonomy): Bacteria > Acidobacteriota > Terriglobia > Bryobacterales > Bryobacteraceae > Bog-105. Next base: position 1,138 of record CBAAAA010000525.1, read on the forward strand.
TGCCAACGACATTGCCGTACCGCACGCAGCTGAAACGAGTGGGGCCGTCGCCGCGATAGGCATTGGCGTGGACGAAGAGCTTTTCCGCCACCAGTTTCGTAGCGCCGTAGAGATTGACCGGGTTGACCGCTTTATCGGTGCTGAGCGCCAGCACGCGCGGCACACCACAGTCCAGCGCTGCTTCAATGACATTGCGCGCTCCCATCACGTTGGTGAGCACCGCTTCGATCGGGTTGTACTCACAGGTGGGCACCTGCTTCATGGCGGCCGCGTGGACCACGATATCGACGCCGTTCATGGCCCGGCGCAATCGTTCCGCGTCGCGAACGTCGCCAATAAAGAACCGCAGCCGCGGGTCGCTGAAGCCCGAAAGCCGCATTTCGTGCTGCTTCAACTCGTCCCTGCTGAAAAGGATTATTTTTTTGGGTGAACGCTCTCGTAACAGCGTGGCGGTCAAGGCCTTGCCGAAGGAGCCGGTGGCTCCGGTGATCAGAACGACTGAATTGTCCCAAACGGACATCATTTGTACTCTCGTCTCGCTATACACATGCCTGTTCGACTGCATAGTGCCAAGGCATGGACCTTGCTCTCAACTCAGATCAGAGACTGTTTGAGAAGTTTTGGCCACTTTGCGGGGAATCACCAATTTCCCCGCATAGGCCATAAAAAAGGTTCAGACGATCTGGTGAGCAAGCTGCAGCGAACTTAGTTCGGCGGCAACCTGTTTGAGCACTCCTGTCCAGTCGTTCAGCCGCAGTTGCCGGAAAAGCCGCATCGAGGGATACCAGGGTGTATCGGAACGATGCAGCATCCAGCGCCAATCCGGCGCATAAGGCAGCAGCGTCCATACTGGCCGGCCCAGCGCTCCAGCCAAATGCGCTACAACGGTATCAACCGAAATCAGCAGGTCGAGATTGAACAGGACCGCCGCGGTGTCGGTAAAGGTCAGTTCGTCAAAGACTCCCCGGAAGGAGAGCGATTCCAGCCGGGATAATGCAGCCGACTGAGGTTTCTGCTGGAGACAGTAAAATGCCACCCCCTCAGAGTGACCGAGAACGTCAAGATAGTTGATGTCGATCGATCGATTGCGGTCGTTCCGATGTGCCGGGTTGCCGCTCCAGACCAGGCCGATTTTCAGATGACGTTCGGGCGCGGCCATTCTTTTTCCCCACTTTTCGATCAGAGCCGCATCCACATTCAGGTAAGGAACGATGGACGGAATGGTGTCAACACTGGTCCCAAATACCAGCGGAAGACTCATCAGGGGAATCTGGTAATCGACCTCGAAGCTTGGGGATTCTGTACTGAATCCCGTGATGTGGTCTACTCCCGCTGTGCCGTGTAGTAGCGAAATCAGCTCCGGGTGGCATTCCAGAATGACTTGGGCACTGGTGACAGTTTTGACCTCCCTGCAATAGCGGAGGAATTGAATGGTATCGCCAAGACCCTGCTCGGCATGTACCAGGATCGATTTATCCTTGATTTCCGATCCATCCCACCTGGGCAGCGAGGCATGGCGCGGCTTGCCCCGCTGTTCGAACCCCCGCCAGCCTTCCGGCAGATGTCCAAGTGTCAATTGGGCCGAGGCCGCATTCCACTCGGCATCCGGGAGATCTGGCTGCAAAGAGAGGGCCAGTTGGAACGCTTGTAATGCCTCGGCTGGCGCTCTCAGCGCCATCAGCACATTGGCGAGATTGTTCCAGGCATCCGCACGGCGTGGGTTGCGAGCCAGAAGCCTGGAGAGATGCGTGACCGCTTCTTCAAAGTTTCCGCAATTGCTTTCCGCTGTCGCGAAGTTGTACTCGGCATCATCGTAGCCGGGCCGAGCCGCCATCGCGCGGGCATAACAAATTTTGGCGGCATCCAAAGATCCCTGATCGTGCAGCAGGATCCCGAGATTATTCAGAGCTTCCGGATACCAGGGATCAATCTCAAGCGCTCTTCGGTAAGCTTGCATCGCGGCATCCGGCTGCCGGGCTGCTTCGAGCGTGACGGCCAGATTATAGTGACCCGTCTTGTCGGCCGGATAGTGCCGTGTGTAATCGGTATAGGCGGCGGTAGACTCCAGCAGACGGCCATGTTGATGGAGCTTGTTTCCATGATTTAGTTCGCGCTGCTGCTGATGGGGTCGTTTTGAAAGTGTAGGCATTGCTTTATCGGCAAAAATGATCAAAAAAGGGCCGCGACAGCCCTCTGTGAGATTTGTCGCGGCCCGGGTACTACTTAGCGTGTGCTAGGGGCTGAAGGATTAATGGCCCTGTAGGAGCGAAATGAGCTGCTGTGGGGCCGAGTTGGCCTGCGACAGAGCTGCCGTACCAGCCTGTACCAGGATTTGGGCCTTGGTTAAGTTGGCG
>CBAAAA010000526.1:0-3479 GCA_964658695.1 uncultured Solirubrobacteraceae bacterium
ATCCAGCAGCGGATCGAGCATATTCAGCGCGACCACCGCCAGTACCGAAGCCAGTGGGTCAACACCCTGCAGCTTCCACGCCATGGCGTTGGCGTGCTGCTCCGCCTCAGGTGTTCTCAATTGCGGATGAACGCGGTAGGCCTCTATGTAGGGCTCGATGCCAATCACTTCAACCGCGTACGGCTCCGGATAGGTGTCGCTCACATGTGGCTTCTCGGTGGTGGGTGGCTCCAGAAAAACGCTTTCCGCCAGCACTTCTCGCGCCGTACGCAGCGCCTCCACAAACGGATCCCCCGGCTCAATCGGGATATAGGTCGCTCGTTCCTCGTCAGGATCCGCCGAATCCGGAATCACAATCACCGACATGCGCGGCATCCGATCCAGCGCCCGTCGATACTCGGCTTCAAGCGACGAAGGAAGCTCCACCGCTACCACTTGCGGCCTGAGTTCCAAAATGCAATGCCGCACCAACAGAGCAAACTCCAGTCGTCCCGGAACAACCGGCAGATAAGTGATGTTGCGGCGCTGTAGAGTTCCCGGCATAGTCCGTTAGCGAGATGGAAGATAGCGCAAAGCTTCTTCCCCCAGCACCGAGCGGATCGAGACCTGCAGCAGCAGCCGCGCCGGATGGCCGCTTTCTGATTTCAGCTTCAACGCGTAGCGGGCGATATTCACTCCATCCCGCACTGTGTAGCCCTCATCAGCTGCGTGAGCCTGCTGCAGAAAGTCAGTAACATATTGCAGAACATCCTCTGGGGAAAACGGCAGATTCTCGCGCAAAATCGCCAGCTCCTCTTCGCGTTCTGGAAAGTCGATCAAGATCTGCGGCTGCAGGCGCGAATGGATGTATTCGGGCAGATCAAAGGTGGAGGAGTCCTCGTTCATCGTCGCCACCAGGCGAAAGTCCTTATGCGCTGCAATCTTGACGCCAGCGGCAATCGATTCCACGTAGCGCCGGTTATCGAGCAGCGGTGCGAGACTTGCCCAGCTCTTCTCGCTCATGCGGTTTCCTTCATCCAGAATGGCGACTCCACCCCGGATCATCGCGGTCACCAGCGGCGAGGCAACATATTTAAGCCGGGATGCTCCCTCAATCACCGGCGTGATCAGGAGATCTTCAGGCCGGGTATCCACCGTCGCCTGCAGAATGTATACCTCACGCCCCAGGCGTTTCGCTCCCGCATAAGCCATCGTTGTTTTGCCAACGCCGGGCTTGCCTAACAGGCGCGGATTCATTGGAATATCCCGCTCGTCAATCACCATCCACGCGGCCATCAGCTGGCGCATTGCCTCTTCCTGCCCGACCCATGACACATGCAGTTCATCCGGGTGCGCCAGGTGCAGATCAATTCCCTCGATGGTGACTATCATCAGACGGTGTTTCGCTCCATTCGGGTCAGTTGTCTCACTGAGACAACCCACAGTCCCATCGTAGAATGAGAGTGCTTTCGCGATGACTCTTCAACGACTCAGGCTGGTGTACGCGTTTGAATTCCTCATCGCAATGATGGCGATTTTCACCTCCTGGTCGGAGATTGGCGGACAATCGGCGCTGGACCTGATGAATTGGGGATGGAAGCTAGGCTTCTCTCTCATTCTGGCAGGCTCCATTGTGGCTTTCACCGCCTCGGTCGTGGCATCCGAGTCTTTCTGGACGCTGCGTTCGGCCCGCTGGTTGACTGCCATTGTGCTCACTATTGTTGCCATGGGTGTGGTTACTTACTTTTATTCTCTACAGGAAGACGCAGGTTCGACCGATGAAACAGGTACGGTCTCACTGAATCGACCGCCACAAGTAAGAGTGAAATTTCTGACATGACCCAGGCTGACATCGCCGATTACGCAACATGGACTGAACCCGAAACCTCGTTCCAGGTCCAATATTCGCTTCCGCTCTTTCATGAAATCGATATGACCGTGAGTGAAGGCTACCGCCGCATTCCCCATGGTGGAATTGAAGTCGGCGGCTTGCTGTTCGGACGCCATTTTCCGGAAGGAGCTCGCATCGAGGCCTTCCGCCTGATTGAATGCGAACACGCACAAGGCCCTTCTTTTAAGCTTTCAGAGAGGGATATCGCCGGCTTTCGAGAGCAGATCAATAAAGCTTCGGGAGATCCTGAACTGGGCGGCCTCGAAACACTTGGCTGGTTCATTGCCCACACCAGAGGCCCGCTGCAGCTGACGGAGGCCGAAGTCCGGCTTTTTGACGAGTTTCTGCCCGGAGCAGGTCAGATGACCGTTCTCGTAAAACCGGAAAAGTTCAAGCCAACGCTGTTTACATTCCTGATCAGGAACCGCGACGCCCGCCTCAGAACCGATGGTGCAGAGCAGGCGTTCATTCTGCCTTTGCCCGGGCGGCCAAGTCGCCAAGCTGAGGTACCCGCGATGCCGACGCCACTGCCTTCGCTGGCGTCACCGCCATCGCGGGTCCAAATCGAGAGAGCTCCACCACGCCGGGAGACTGTTCGGGAGCCAGCGCCAGCTGTTCTAACCCCCGTAGTGCAGCCCGCGCCACCGCCCCCTGATATCGCCCCGCCACCGCCTCCTCCAGCGGTAGTCCCTCCGCCGCCACCGCTAGCGCCTCCCGTTCAAGCCCAGGCGCCAACTCATTCTTCTGCGCAAGTTCCTGTTGTGCCGATTCCGGTTGCGACAGTTCCTCCACCGGCGCCTACCCCGGCTCCATTCGAATGGCAATTCGACCGATCCAGGGTCGAGCCAACGCCACTATTTGGCGAGTACGAGCGAACGGGAGCTCAGGCAATCGCCCGGGATGCCGAGCCGGCAAAATCCCGAAAAGGTGGTGCGGTAGCTGCCATTGTGGTTGCGGCGATTCTTGGCGTCGCCTCAGGATACTGGTTCTACCAGCAAATGCCCGCCCCCTTCATTCAGCTGACCGTTGAGCCGCAGCCAACTGGCCTTATCGTTTCGTGGTCACCGGATCAGACTTCTAACGCTGAACACGCCTTTGTAAGGGTGAACAACGGCCCCCTTTTGGAATTGCCCGCTGAAGCAAAATCTACCGGCCGGTGGCAGGTCGACGCGGTACCTGACAACCTGAAGGTCGAAATAATCGCACAACATTACATGCACGATTCCCGTGGCACCATTCGCTACCTGCAGCCCGCTGCGCCCAGTGCGGTTTCCGCACCGGCTCGCTAAGACTTACTGCGAAAGCGAGAAGTTAACGGTGATGTCGGTAACCACCTCTACCGCCATCCCGTTCAACAGTGTCGGACGGTACTTCCATTGCAGGACGGCCTCCCTGGCGGCGCCGACTAACAACGGATGTCCGCGCACCAACTGCAGCTTCTCGATGTTGCCGTCCTTGCTGATTACAGCGGTAAACTCAACGATGCCCTGAACGCGCGTGGTTCTGGCCATTGGCGGGTAGATCGGAATAACCTTGTGGGTCAGGTTTGCTTCTTCAAAACGTCCCCCTACGCGTACCGGTCCCGTGCTCGGCTTGTTCTTGGACCCGG
>CBAAAA010000527.1:0-3478 GCA_964658695.1 uncultured Solirubrobacteraceae bacterium
GGTCAGGACGTCGTGAACGTAGCCTTCGTCGGGGTTGTACACACGGAGCTTGCCCACTGAATCGCGGTTCCGATAGAGCGGGCTATGGCCCAGCCGGGAGGCGACGATCTCGATGCCGGTACTGACGGTGGGAAAAGCCTGCAAGCCGCTATTCCAGCCGAAAATGTTGTTGTTCCGGTAGGCTTTTCCCCCACCGGACTCGATCACCGAAATACTGGGGAGCAGACGCCAATCCAGGTGATTGTCGTCGGCGGCCTTCACAAATACATGCGCGAGGTTCAGAACCGGGCAGTTCAATTTCGAAAAATAACGTACCAACCGGAGTACGCGGGCGTCAGGTTTCGAGGCTGCCGGCTGCAAAGGAGCGGGTCTCGGAGCCGCAGGTTTAGCGGAAGCGTGATTTTCCACCCACAGCATCATAGGCACGAAGCACATGCTCAGCGCTACGGTTATCTTTCTGGAGACGGAAGTCAGTCCCGTACTCACGGTGCTATAACCAAATCGCATAGCTTCATGGTACCAGATTTATAGATCGAATATTACAGTTCGTTAACTCACGCTTTCCTGAGGACGGCCTGCTTCCGATCTTAAGGGTTCGTCGGAATGAATTATGTCGATCCGGCGCTGTTCACTGATGCGCTTTTGGCGGAACTGCCCCAATCTTGCAATAAGATCCGAAGTTTATCTCTGGCCCTTGCCAGCCGGGACATCACGGTGCCGGTTGGACACTCCAGAACCTGGGCTATTTCCTCGTAGCTCAGATCCTCGAACTCGCGAAGCACAATCACCTCGCGATTGGCAGGAGAAAGGCTATCTACGGCTCTTCTCACATCCGCCTGTTGGACTGTGGCGATGTAGCTGGCGTAGGGATCCTTGGCCGATTCATCCCGCAGTGTCGACAGATCGCCCGGTTCCTCCCCAATATCGTCAACCCTGCGCGGCCTGCTGCGGTCCTGCCTAAGCTGATTCAAGCGAATGTTACGGAGAATGGTGAACAACCAGCTTTTCAGATTGCTGTCCGGGCGCAGTTGCTGAAAGGCTCGTACACCCCGAAGAAAAGCTTCCTGAACCAGGTCTTCAGCTTCCGAAGGGTCGTGGGTCAACGATATGGCATAGCGGTAAAGCGCATCCATGTGCGGGAGAGCAGCGTCGCGAAATTCAGCAATGTTGCGGACGGACATAGAGAGTAAGGCACGAAGGCGGGCTTGATTACTCTAAACAGGAAGAATTGACTCTGGATTCTCTTCGACTATCTTCGTAAGCCGTTCGATGCATTCGCCGGTTCGTGTGTCGCTGAAATCTGATTCTTTCAATTGATTCATTCAAAAGGGGTTAATCTGACAAGGCAGGCGCCTCAGTGTGGGCATTTTCAGGTTCTACTATCGAGTGAATGGCAGTGCTCGAAGGAACGTCAGCGCATCCCGTCCATCCAGAGCGGCTTCAAGGGAATAAAAAGTGCACCGGTGTGTCGTATCTGTGCGGACTCTTTGAGGGATAGTGCGAGTGTCTATTATGAATGACTGCACCGAGTGCCTGTCGAACGTGGATCGCTACCTGGATGGCGAGCTTCGTGGCAGCGAAGCGGCAGTTTTTCAGCAGCATTTAGAACAGTGTGACTCCTGCCAGGAAATGCTGGCGAACAAACATGCTTTCTTTGGTCACGTGCGGTCATCCCGGCCGGAAATGAAAGCTCCTCAGGCGCTGTACGAGCGGGTCTCGCATTTGCTGATCGAGGAAGAGAGAACGGCAGAGCGATCTGAGGCTGCGGGAAAATCGCGGACGAACGCGGGCTGGTGGCGGACCTGGTCCTTTTCGCTTCCGGCGCTGGCAACGGCGGGGGTGCTCATCGTAACGGGCATTCTCTCGACCATGGTCCTGCGTCAGCATGTCAGAGCGAATGCCTTTGTTGAGATGGCGATTGCAACACACCAGCGGCATGTGGCCGGTCAGCTTCCAGTGGAGATTGGTACCGGTTCCGGGTCTGAACTGACAGCTTGGTTTTCGCACAAGGTGCCGTTTCATTTCCGGCTGCCGGAGTCCAGTAAGACCGACATGGGCAGTGCCAACTATGCGTTGAAAGGCGGGCGGTTGCTTTCCCTCGATGGTCATCGATCGGCGTATGTTGCCTATCAAATGGGCGCCGAACCGATCAGTCTGCTGGTGGCGTCAAAGACCGACGCACTTGCTTTAGGCGGCGACTCGCTGGTTGCCAGCCAGATCACATTCCACACACACCGGAAGCACGGGCTGCAGATCGTCACGTGGTCGGTTCACGGGTTGACGTACGCGCTGGTGTCGAGCGTGAACGTCCCCGCGCGGCAGTCCTGCTCGGTTTGTCACAGTGATCCGAAAGGCAAAGAAATCCTTCGGAGATCGATTCGGCTTTCGTACAGAACGACGGCTGAGCAGCTGATCAGGGACTGATCCCCTGAGGCTCAGGTCAGGCGGTGACGGTCAGCCATCAGGTAGCAGTCGATCTGCTGAGCGGCATCGCGACCCTCACGGATGGCCCAGACCACAAGTGACTGGCCGCGCCGTGAATCGCCAGCGGAGAAGACGCCCGGCAGAGACGTCATGTAGTTCTCGTCGGTATGGATATTGCCGCTCTTGTCCAGCGCGGGTTTGAGCTGTTCCAGCAGGCCGCTCCGGACCGGACCGGCGAAACCGATTGCGATCAGGACGAGATCAGCTTCCAGGTAGAACTCGCTGTCCGGGATCACTTCACGGGCCGGTTTGGGGCCGACGCGGACGCAATGCAGCTTTTGAACGTTGCCTTTCGCGTCGCCAGTGAAGCGAGAGGTCAGGACATTCCATTCGCGAACGCCACCCTCTTCGTGGGCGGCTTCGATACGCAGTTGCAGCGGCCACAGAGGCCAGGGTGTTGAGGCGTGGCGCTCAGAGGGCGGGATGGCATTGATCTGAAGCTGGTGGACGGAGGCCGCCTTCTGGCGATGGACGGTGCCGAGGCAATCGGCTCCGGTGTCTCCGCCGCCGAGAATAATGACCCGTTTTCCAGTGGCGCTGATTTCTTCAAAAGAAGGGACTCGGTCTCCGGCGACGCGGCGGTTCTGCTGCGTCAGGTATTCCATTGCCAGATGAATCCCGTTCAGGTCTCGGCCCGGGATGGGCACTTCACGGGGCTGTTCGGCTCCGACGGCCAAGAGCACGGCATCGAATCCTTTCAGCAGTTCCTCGCCGGTGATGTCCACACCGACGTTCACGCCGGCACGAAACTCGATGTCTTCGGCTGCCAGTTGATCCAACCGCCGGTCGACGATCGATTTCTCCATCTTGAAGTCGGGAATGCCGTAGCGGAGCAAGCCGCCGATTCGGTCCTGCTTGTCGAACACAACGACCGAGTGACCGCCTCGCGCCAACTGCTGGGCAGCAGCAAGGCCGGCCGGACCAGAGCCGACGATGGCGACCTTCTTGCCGGTTTTGCAACGGGCGGGTTCAGGGACGACCCAGCCTTCGGCGA
>CBAAAA010000528.1:0-3468 GCA_964658695.1 uncultured Solirubrobacteraceae bacterium
TTGATAATTGTCTCCCCGTGCGTGTCGCGCAGCAGGTCGTTCAGGCTCTGCCGGATCTGCGCCGAAAGCCCCCCGCTTGGCAGCAGTGGTGAAATATGAAAGTCAAGCGAGTTCGTGTCCACGGAAAGAGCCATCGGCGGCTCCGGTGGCAGGGCAGTCACCTGACTCTTCGGTTCAACGGGTTTTCGTTTCTGTGCGCCGCCCGGCGTCGTCGAAAGTAGCAGGCAGACTACAACTCCCGCCGGGAAAGCCAAAGTGCAAAACTTCATGCCTGATCTGGTTTGAAAGCTGGTCAGTTTCTGTCACCTACCACAAGCCTCTGGCTGACCGGTCCGGACGGCTTTCCAACCGCATAGTATCATTTGGGCTTCCATCACAACTGGCTGGTGCCTGTCAGTCCAAATTGGTATGATTGGACTGTTGTCGATGCTCTCAAACCTGACTTTGGACACCAGCTCCGAAATCCCTTTATACAGGCAGGTAGCGGACGCCATCTCCAGCCTGATCGAGAGTTCCTCTTTGGCTGCGGGCGATCGGTTGCCCGCCACCCGTGAGCTGGCGGCTCAATTGGGTTTGAACCGCACCACGATCTCCGCGGCTTACGCGTTGCTGGAACAGTCCCACCGCATCGAAGGCCAGGTCGGTCGTGGCAGTTTCGTCGCCGCCCGTGTTAACGTCGCGGCCGATGCTAACAAGGATGTCTTCGTCCCGGGAGGCCTTTCCTCGGGACGGGATTGGCAGGCCCTTCTTCCACCGGCCGAGAGCGCGCCTCGACCCTCCCGCGCCAATATCAGTATCAGTTTCGCCAGTTCCAGCCCAGGCGATGACCAGCTTCCGCTCGCCCAGTTCCGACGCATCGCAAAACAGGTGATCGAGTCTCCTGAAGCGTCCGAGATTCTACAGTTAGGGTCCTCGCTCGGCTATGGGCCGCTTCGCCGCTTCCTCTTAAAGGAGGCTACGCAAGCTGGTATTGCCCGGCCAATCGACGATCTAATGGTCACCAACGGCTGTCAGCAAGCTCTGGATCTGTTGGCGCGTCTGTTTGCACGTCCGGGCGTCGCCGTTTTGGCCGAAGATCCCGTTTATCGGGGCCTCTTGCGCGTCTTCTCCCGCTCGGGCGCGGATCTGGTCGGTGTCCCGGTGGATGAAAGAGGAATCGACATCGAGGCTTTGGAAGCGGCTCTGGTGCGACACCGCCCAAAGCTGTTGCTGGTCACTCCGACGTTCCAGAATCCAACCGGAAGCACCATGCCCCTCGAACGTCGCGAGCGCGTTATCGCCTTGGCCGACCGCTTCGGATGCGTGCTGGTGGAAAGCGACATCTATAGCGAGCTTCGCTATCGCGGCTCTCCGCTCCCGACGATCAAGCAAATCGACCACTCGGGCAGCGTCATTCTGCTGCGCAGCTACTCCAAAATCGGCTTTCCCGGACTGCGCGTCGGCTGGGTGATCGCTCCACGCCCGGTAATTGCCCGTTTGGCTGAGGCCAAAGAGGCCAGTGATCTGCACTCGGATCAATTGGCCCAAGCTGTTCTGCTCCGCTTCGCCGAGTCGGGCGAACTCGCCGGCCATTTGTCGCGGATTCGCCAATCGGGCGCCGATCGTCTGCAGGCCGCACTCGATGCCTGTGCCTCTTGTCTGCCCGCTCACTCTATGTACACGCGGCCCGAAGGAGGACTGAATCTTTGGATTGAGCTGGCCGCTCCGCTAACTGCCGATGCGGTCCTTCGCCGTGCGCAGGAAAATGGCGTCACCTTCCTTACTGGACCCTATTTCTCCGCTCGCCATGCGCATCTCCGAGGATTGCGGATCAGTTTCGGCGGCCTTACCCCGGCCCAGATCACCCGTGGCATTCAAATCCTGGGCGAAGCTGCCCACAAAGAACTCGCCGTCGAGGCGGCTGGAACCGATCTGGAGTCCGCCGTCGCCCTCGTCTAGTCATCATCGAAGGAGAACCGATATGAATTTTCAAACTGAACAGTTCCGCTTGAAGGTCGGCTTGGCCGAAATGCTGAAAGGCGGCGTCATCATGGACGTCGTCAACGCTGAACAGGCCGTCATTGCCGAGCGTGCGGGAGCTTCCGCCGTCATGGCCCTGGAGCGTGTTCCCTCTGACATCCGCAAGGAAGGCGGAGTAGCCCGCATGTCACAGATCCGCATAATCCGCGAAATCATGCATGCCGTCTCGATCCCCGTCATGGCTAAAGTGCGCATCGGCCATTTTATGGAAGCTCGTATTCTCGAAGCTCTCGGCGTGGATTACATTGATGAGAGCGAAGTGCTGACTCCCGCCGACGAAGAGCATCACGTCGATAAGCACGACTACAAAGTTCCCTTTGTCTGCGGAGCGCGGAACCTGGGTGAAGCCTTGCGCCGGATCGCGGAAGGCGCAGCCATGATCCGCACCAAAGGGGAGGCCGGCTCCGGCAACATCGTCGAAGCTGTCCGCCACATCCGCACCATCATCAAGGAAATGAAGCAGCTCACAGTGCTGGGCAGGGAAGAGCTCTTTCATGAAGCCAAGAATCTTCAGGCGCCTCTTGAACTGGTCCAGTACGTGGCCCAGAATGGCAAACTGCCGGTTCCCAACTTCTCCGCTGGCGGCATCGCCACTCCCGCCGATGCCGCTCTCGTGATGCAACTTGGCGCCGAGGCCGTTTTCGTCGGCTCAGGTATCTTCAAGTCGTCAGATCCCGAACTGCGCGCCAAGGCGATTGTGAAGGCCGCAACCTATTATCAGGATCCTGTCAAACTACTCGAGGCCAGCGAAGAACTCGGAGAAGCCATGCCTGGTCTAGAGATTTCTAAGCTGGAAAGCTCGGAGCTGATGCAGACTCGCGGATGGTGAGTCGCCGTTTCGGTAAACGGGAAGGGAACGGAACGCGTCTTGTCTAGGGAACCCGTCATCGGTGTACTCGCCATGCAAGGTGATTTCGAAGCGCATCGAATCGCCCTGACTCGCGCGGGTGCGCACGTTCGAGAGGTCCGAACCACAATCGATCTCCAGTCGGTCGACGGTCTGGTCATTCCCGGAGGCGAGAGCACCACCATGTTGAAACTGCTCAGCATCGAAAAACTGTTTGAACCCTTGCGGCAGTTCGGCGACCACAGGCCGATCTTCGGAACCTGCGCCGGGGCTATCCTTTTGGCATCCGAAGTGCTCAATCCCTCCCAGGAGTGTTTGGGCCTCATGGACATGACCATCCAGCGCAATGGCTACGGGCGGCAGGTGGACAGCCGCATCGTCCCGATCGAATTTAACGGGGACGCCTCCGAAGCGGTGTTCATCCGCGCTCCGGTGATTCAGCGTGTCGGTTCCGGAGCGACCGTACTCGCCTCTTACCTGGATCACCCGGTGTTGGTAGAGCAAGGCCGCCACATGGCTGCCACTTTCCATCCTGAACTAGGCAATGACGACCGTATTCATCGCCACTTCATCGAAAAGGTCGCCTCGGAAAAGGTCGTTTC
>CBAAAA010000529.1:0-3456 GCA_964658695.1 uncultured Solirubrobacteraceae bacterium
GGAGGAATTGCTCCGGGCGTGATGGTCTGGGTGGCAGGCTCCTTCGGCACGGGCGGCAAGGCCGCAATCTGCTGACGCATCTCGGCGATCTTGCGGCGTGCCGCGATCACATCGGGATAGTCCGCCGTGTAGTGACTGCTCAGCTCCGCCTCCTGGGCAATCAAGCTCTGCAACTCCTGCTGCAGCTGGAGCGACTTCATCATCCCCGCGCCCTGGGTTCCCGGGCCAGCCGGAATCGGGTTGTTCTGGATCTGCTGCGCCAGCATCGCCTCTTCGTAGGTTTTATCCTGCTCCATCCGGCTTAGCGCCTGGTTGGCGGCTTCGAGCTGGATATTCAGGCTGCTCAGCATGTTGACGTTCGGCGATTCCTGCCCCGGCAGCTTGCCGACATACTGGCGCTGAAACTCCGCCAGCTTGGTATCCTGATCGTCCAGACTGCGCTTGGCATCGGCGAGTTGGCCCTTCAGAAAGTCCGTCGTGCCCTCCGCCGAAGCCGCGCGCGAACGAAGATTTTCGCTCACGAACAACGACACGATCTCCCCGCAGACAAGCTGCGCCGTATGGGGATCGCTTGCCTGAAAGGAGATGAAGAACCCCGGCAGACCCCCGGCCCGCGAGATCTCCGACCGGATCGGCTTGATCAGGATCTCCTTGCGGACGAGGTCAATGCGATCGTCCATGCTCATCCCGCTGCCGGCATACAGGTTGTATTTCTCGATGATGGGCTGAATCCGGGACCGGCTCAGGATTTGCTCTTTCATCGAAGCCAGGCGGCTGTCGAGATCGGCCGAGATCACGGATTTGACATAGTCGTCCGGAACCTTCTGGTTCTCGATCAGCACAAGCGTCTGCGAGAGAAACTTCGGGGCGATGAAGAAGGTGGCCACAAGTCCGGCAGCGGCCAGGAAGAGCCCGGGAATCAGAATGATCCACCACCGCCGTTTCAAAATTGCGGTGTAATCTTCGACATTCAGTGTGCGATGGCCAAGCATACGTACTCCTTATCGGCCGCCAAGGTGAATTGCGTTCGGGGAAAATGTGATTCCGAACCCAAATACTTGATAGGTGCCATTGAAAGCATTCAGCGCGCTGGTATTGTTCTGGATCGTCTGGTCCTCGATCGTGTACGAGCCAAAAGCGGAGAAATGACGGCCGATCGAGCGAGTCACCTGTCCGCTTGCCGTCACTCCGTCGCTTGAAAACAGGGTGGTCGTCAACGTGGGCAGACTCCTGGTCCGCGCGTAGCCGACCGACCCCGCGACCCCCCAGGCACGGCCCAGCCTGCGGCTTACCGCATAGGTGATGCTGTCCGAAGTCGCGCCCGGAATCACTCCCGAACCGTTCGTCACGCCCCGCGAGTAAGTGAGAGTCTGGAGCAGAACCTTGCCCGAATAGGTCAGGCCTGTGTTCACCGCCAGGTTGAGCGAAGGCCCACTCAACGCAGAGTTCGAACTGCTCACCCGCTGCGGCCCCGCCGAGGCAAAGAACGTCAGGTGGCGCGTCAACTGCCGCGTATACCCCACATTCACCCCTTGCGAGATAAATGTAAACGGGCTTCCGCTGAAGCTCGACCGCGAAAGATTGTAATTGACGCTCGCATTGCTCCGCGCATCGATGCGATAGTTCAATCCGGCGAAGCCGGATTCCGACGTCGTGTCGAGCCCATCGACCGCAAGGCTGCTCGACGTGTCGCCCAGATACCGCAGGATGCTGTATGTCCCGCCCGCCTGAAACGACAGACTCCCCGTGATCGGTCGGCTGACTGTTGCCGAGGCAATGTTCGACACCCGCGGCCCATAGGTAGTCAGAATTCCCAGCCCTGTATCATCCCCTACCTGCACTGGATTCAGCCCAACATCGCCAACCCCGGGAACCCCGGATAAGCCGGTCGTGGGACTCTCCGGCAGGTAACTCACGGAATCTGCAAAAAGAAAGTTCCACCGGCCCGCACTCGCCAACTGGGAGAAGGCCAGGCTCTGGTAATACACCGAAGGCTGCCCCGAATTTCCGATCAGCGTTCCGCCACTGTAAATCATGCTGAAGGGGTGCTTTTGACTCGCAGTGATCAGCGCGACATTTCCGGAGAAGTTGGTCGACGAAGCAATTCCCGTGTTGTTATAGAAACCATTCGAGATAGACTCCGAAACGCTCAAAGAGTACTGAAGCGTTCCGCTCACAGTCGGCAGGTTGAATCCGGGCGAGGTCACCGGCGCTGCTGTTTCTCCCGCGGGCACGGCTTGGCCCATCAGCGGAAGCGACACCAGAACAAGAGAAAACAAACAGAGCAGGTTAAGCTGGACTTTTTTCATGGAACCACAATCGTATCGCCTGGTGCCAGTGAAACTCCCTGTTCATCTCCCTCTTTCAAAGCTTTTTTGTAGTTGAAGGGGATCTTCTTCTGGTGCCCAGGCTCTCCGCGAAGAATATACATGTTCTTGGATTTGGCGAACGGACTTAAACCACCGGCCGCCGCCACCACCTGCAACACCGACATGCCCTCCGTCAGCGGAACCGGCCCGATATGAGCGATCTCCCCGAGCAAATAGACCTGCTTCGGGCGAACCGTCATCACCGTTACGGTCACGCTTGGATCGTTGATGAACTTCTTAAGACGGGCGGAGATATCCGTGCTGAGTTGCATTGGCGTCATTCCCGCCGCAGGCAGGTCTCCCACGAGGGAGAGCGAGATCATTCCATCGGGTCGAACCGGAATGACTCCGGAGAAACTCGGCTCCTTCCACACCGTCACCTGCACCGTATCCTCCGGACTGATGATGTACCGCGGCGAATCTGGAGAAACAACCGCCGCCCCCGGCGTAGCCGCCGTTCCACTGGCCGGCTTCCCGGCTGCCGCGGGTGGTACCTGCCCAGGCGGGGTCGCCGCCGCGGGTGTCGCCGGTGCTGTCGGTGCAGGTGTCGGCGTCAGCACAGGCTTGGGCACTCCCTGCTGCGCATCCAGCCGCAACCCAACCAACAACACCGCAATCAAAAATAAGAACTTTGTCTTCATACGCATAACCCAGCTTCTTCCCGCTCAATGCCAACCGTTCAGCGTTCCCTCCAGAATATCCTCCCAGAGCTATCCTTGGCCGCGAATCCTCCATCCCATGTGCCAAACTCGCACACTCCCCCTGTTCCAAACCAAAATTGATATAGTTAGTCCCGCAGAGAACAATCCTCCAGTCTCATCCAAAAGCTATCCTTCCTCTTTTTCCTGCCGATGAAGACGGACGAAGGGCACAACGGTCTCCATTTGTTTCTCCACCTATCGTGAACTCTGACCTCCTGAATACGAAAACGATCCCCGCGGTCGAGGCCACGGACCCCTTCTCGACGAGCGTGTCTCCCCACCGGCGTCTAGTCACCCACACCGCGGCCCCTACCGTTTGGGTACCCGCCCTTCTCCTGGTTCTGCTCCTCCCAGCCCTCTACGGCCACATCGCTCTTAAGCTGGTC
>CBAAAA010000530.1:0-3448 GCA_964658695.1 uncultured Solirubrobacteraceae bacterium
CACCAGCGAACCGGGCGTTGAAGCCGCAAAATGGATACCGTGGTGATACATCTCCCGGAGAAGTTTCCTGCCAGGCCCATCGTAGTCCGACAGCTCGGAAATATCGATGGTAAACCGGCTGGCGGAACACTCCGCCAGCTTTTTTGTCCAAGTTTGCCGCACTTCTTGCACCGAAGCGCCGCCAAAACGACCCTGGAGGGAAATACGGAACTCGTCAGCTCCGTCCTGAATCTTGATGCTCGTCATAGAACCTCGTGTGTTACCAATCTGACGATTAATGAACCTGAACCGCTACACAAGTTCAAAAAGATTCTTAATGGATTTGATTCTCGCACAATTAAACCCGGCGGAAACAAAGGATCGCTGGCAGCATCCCTGAATTAACTGGTTTGTTGAAGTAGTCGTTCTACATCCAGCGGAAAAGTTTTCTTGATATCACTGAATGTCTACACGGAAAATTTTGCCCGGATCGCCCCATCCTCAAGGGGCCAACTGGGACGGCACCGGGGTTAACTTCGCGCTTTATTCTGAACACGCGACGAAGGTCGAGCTATGTCTTTTTGACGACCTCGATACACATGAACACGAGGCGATTGAACTGCGCGAATGCACCGGCTATGTCTGGCACTGCTACCTCCCCGGGATGACCATCGGCCAGCTATACGGATACCGCGTCTATGGGCCGTTTGAGCCCGAGAAGGGATTGCGGTTCAATCCGAATAAACTGCTGATTGATCCTTACGGGACGGCGCTGGCGGGTCAGGTGAACTGGGACTATCCAATATTCGCCTATCATTTCGGAGACCCTGCCGACGACCTGAGTTTTGACAACCGCGATGACGCGGCGGGCGTCCCGAAATGCGTAGTCACCTCTTCCCATTTCGACTGGCAGAACGATCGCTCTCCCGAGATCCCGCTGCATGAATCGGTGATCTACGAAGTGCATGTTAAAGGGTTTACCCGGCAAATGCCTGCTGTTCCAGAGACGCTGCGGGGCACCTATGCCGGTCTCGCCTCCCCCCCTTCCATCGAGTACTTGAAGAAGCTGGGGATCACCGCCGTAGAACTCATGCCCATTCACAGCTTCCTCGACGACAAGCACCTGCTCGATGCCGGGTTAAGCAACTACTGGGGCTATAACACCACCAACTTTTTCTCTCCCGATGCGCGCTACAGCAGCGCCGGCGACCGTGGTCAACAACTCGGCGAGTTCAAAACAATGGTGCGCGAGTTACATCGCGCCGGCATTGAGGTGATCCTCGATGTGGTCTACAATCACACCTCCGAAGGGAATCGCAGAGGCCCGACCCTCAGCTTCCGCGGCGTCGATAACTCCACTTATTACCGGCTGGTCCACGACACGCCTCGCTACTACATGGATTACACCGGCACCGGCAACACCTTGAACGTGCGCAATCCGCAGGTGCTCAAGCTGGTCATGGATAGCCTCCGCTATTGGGTGCTCGACATGCACGTCGACGGTTTCCGCTTCGACCTGGCATCCGCTCTTGCCCGCGAACTGCATGCCGTTGACCGGCTCTCCGCGTTCTTCGACGTCATCAATCAGGACCCCGTACTCTCGAAAGTCAAGCTGATCGCCGAACCCTGGGACGTCGGTGAAGGCGGCTACCAGGTCGGCCGCTTCCCGTCACTTTGGGCCGAGTGGAATGGAAAGTATCGCGACGTCGTGCGGCGTTATTGGAAGGGCGATGATGGCCAGCTTGCCGAACTGGGTTACCGCCTCACCGGCAGTAGTGACCTCTATCAGCGCGACGGCCGGCGTCCCTCTGCCAGTATCAATTTCCTGACCGCTCACGACGGCTTCACCCTCAACGATCTCGTCAGCTATAACGAAAAACACAATGAGGCAAACGGAGAAGGGAATCGCGATGGCGATAACCACAACCACTCCTGGAATCACGGCCGCGAAGGCCCCACTAAAGACCGCAAAATCCTGGCACTGCGCGAACGCCAGAAAAGAAATCTCATGCTGACACTTCTGCTCTCGCAAGGTGTCCCCATGATCTGCGCCGGCGACGAATTCTGCCGGACGCAGAAGGGCAACAACAACGCCTATCCGCAGGACAACGAGTTGAGCTGGCTCGACTGGAATATCGACGCTAAGAAAAAAGCCTTTCTCAACTTCACCCGCCGCCTGATCGAACTGCGCCGGACCCATCCCAACTTTCATCGGCGAAAGTTTTATCAGGACCGGCAGATCAGTCCTTCCAAAACCGGCAAACAGCACGTGGACGGCCAGGATGTAAAAGATCTCTCGTGGTATCGCCCCGACGGCAAGGAAATGACAGAAGAAGAATGGAACGCCGGCTGGGTGCGCTGCCTCGGAATGTACTTAAGCGGCAAAACACTGGACGACGTCGATCGTTTTGGCGAGCCCGTGCGTGACGACAGTTTCCTGCTGTGCCTCAATCCGCATCACGAACACATTCAGTTCTACTTGCCCGAAGTCTTTGCCTGCTGCTGGGAACTGCTCATTGACACACGGGATGCCTCAGTCACAAAAGTCAAGATTCTGAAAAGCGGCGAGCCCTATGACATGATCGAACACTCTACCGTCTTATTCCGCGAAGTGCCCCAAGCAGGTGTCAGTCCCGTACTTGACAGTCTCTAATCATAAACGCCACTGACATACCACTGCTGGGTCTGCGGCTGTTGAAAAATGCGATACAGCGCGCCATCATCCAGCTCCACATCCCATTCTTCTCGCGTCCAGGCCGTGGAAGCCCACCACTCTCCGGAGGTCTTCCACGGTCCGGCCGATCGCAAAACGCTTCCCCTTACACTCGAGGCCGCAACATATTTAGGCGTCCATTCCGCAAGCGTTACTCTTGCCAGTAAAACCGGGCGAAATAACCGGATCACCAGCCGTAGCATCTCTGGCGAAGAGCCACTCTCCACTTGCATCGCTTTTTCTATTAGAGGAGGCCGAGTATTCAGTTCCCCCAGCGTGAATGCATCGGGCCGATGTGTGTCCAGCAGTTGCGGCGTCCCTACATTCTCCTTCCCCACCATCCCCGCACTCCTCTGCAGCGTGATCTGCAATTTGTCTGGCGCGGGCGTCGGAGGAACAAAAAAACCATTCTGCAAACGCCGCGGCTCCACTGGATCCACCCGCAGCGTAAACGCCACTACCGGTGCTTCCGGCGAATACTTTTCCAGATGCAGCTGCAGAATCTTTAAAATACTCGCCGCATCGTCCAGCGGTACCGGAAACTCCAGTTCACTACGATGCTCCTTCCCGTTCTCCAGTTCAAGATGCGCCCCCAGCACACGCGCCGCCCTCGACTGGGAACGCAGCCGCCCGCATAAATCATTCAGCACTCGCGCCAACAGAAACAGCAGCGGCTCCATCAAAGCCAACGGAAACTCCAGTTCCATGCGCTCCCGATAACCGGTTTGCGGAGCCGGCAATCGCAAAGGACGGTGA
>CBAAAA010000531.1:0-3444 GCA_964658695.1 uncultured Solirubrobacteraceae bacterium
AGGGTCTCCAGAAATTTAGCGGCGCGTTGCTGAGTTTGCTCGTTCGTTTCCGGTTTATCGGAAGTGCGCAACGGATCAGGAAGCATCTGTGCGGCGAGGTAGTCGATGTAGAGCTTTTCACGGTCGCTTACCTGATTTTTGCGCTTGACGGCTTCGCGAATCATATCTTTGCCCCGGTCTCCGCTGATGGCGCGGGCAAGTCCCCAATACGCCATGGCGTTCTCCGGCTCCAACTTGAGGCACCAGCGGAAGGATCGTTCGGCTTCGTAGAAATTAAACGAATGGAGCAGCGCGTTGCCCTGATCGAACCACTGCTGCACTTCCGGATTCTTTGTGGTGATGGGGAAATGCGCCTCACCGATGCCCTGCATCTTCCAAGGCTTTTCACGCGGTCCGCTATCGAACGCATCGCCCAAATGAGAATGGCCCAGACGCGTTAAGTCGGCGGCCGTTGACGTAGTGTCGGCGGCGCGGAGCAGCAACGCCGACGATATGGCTGCGAGGATAAAGCGTAAAAACATGTGGATGACCTTTTTAGAGTCTAGAGCAATTCGGGGCTGTTTTTCCGAACGGCTACACTGCTTAGGCACTTACCTTCCGCTACGGCTTGAACTGCTCGTCGATCTGCCTTGCGTTAGACTTGCTGCTCTGCAAGGATGTAATGATCGCGGTGGTATCCGGCAGAGCGAGCGTTCGGACGTAAGCCGTGAATGGAAATCGGTCTTAAGCATCCAGGAGAATAAAAAAGATATGACCTTGACGTCCTCTACACGCCGCTATTTCTTCACCGGCCTTGCTTCCTTTGGCGCGCTTGCCGGCGCCGGCCCAATCTTCAGCCAAGATGGCAGCACAGCGACTACGGCTAAGCGGCCGCCGATGCCACAGACGGCGCCCCCTTATGACAAAGCTACGATCGATCTGATTGGTCCGAGGTCCGGCTATAGCCCGCACATTGGGACGATCGTCACGATGCTTAGTTGGATGGAACTGGCGGTTCTTAACCCCACGCGCGGGCTGAGGCAACAAGACCTTGACTTCCTGTTTGACAAAAACGCAAACACGATCGGCGCACTCCTGCTTCATCTCGCCGCCACCGAGGTGCTTTATCAGCGGATAACCTTCAACAAGGAGGATTTTGACAAGTTCCCCCCGGACTATGAAGCGAAGTGGGGCGCGGCGATGAATCTCGGCGATGCGGGGCGGTCCTCAATCAAACGCCATGATATTGCCTTCTATCAGGACTCCATTCGCGAAGCTCGTGAAAAAACGCTGGCTGAATTTGCGAAGCGTGATGACGGCTGGCTACTCACTCCACTCAAGGAGCCCGGCTGGAGCGGGGGTCCGGTAAACAACTACTGCCTGTGGTTTCACGTCTGCGAACACATATCGCACCATGCCGGTCAGATCGACTTTCTAATCAAACGTTTACCTGGCGCCAAGGCCGACGCGGCGGCAGGATAAGGAGCTTGGCTGCGATTGCCGCGCGATGAATGTGGAGAAGATGCGGGCCTCAGCTATCTTTTCGTAACGTCAATCATGTTGTCGTCGGAGATGCGGTCGATCAGCTTATTGTATGGGTCAATGCCGGCCCGACTGGGCTGCTGGTCCACGATGACGGTGAACGTTTTATGCTCTCCTGTGAACTTCTCGTTCCGCATGTACAGCGGTTTCTCCTCATCCTTGTTTCCCGTGAAGACACCGATATCTATGTAATCGGCTAGTGGCATCGGCGTCTCAACCCCGTTGCCGTCGGCCTGCACTTTGCGCGCCTGAAGTTCGAGTGTGATCTTGTATTTGCCGTCCGAGGTCTTCTCCGAGACCGCGGAGATGGCCTTGTTGTTGTAGAGAACGATGCGGTTGAAGCCGTCATCAATCAGGTATTGAAACTGGGGCGGCGTTTGCGCGCGAAGAGCGTCCACCAACATACGCGTGTCAGGGTAGGGCCCATCGGCAGCGTTTTGCGAGTGGTCCGCCGCGTCAACCTGGTTATTGGCATTGGCGTAACGGTATTGGATGAGGAAATTGTGGAGCGCGAGATCTACCTTGTCCTCGCCAATATAGTTGGCCAGCGTATACATAATCTGGCCGCCTTTCTGATACCAGACGTAGGGTTCGCGCTGGACAAGGGCAAGCGGCGGTTCGCGGCGCAGCTCACCCGACCGGCCGCGCAGATATTGGTCGAGAAAGTGGCGCAGCACTCGATGCATATAATCCTTGCCATACTTCTGTTGCATCACCATGTAGGCAGAGTATTGAGCGAGGGTTTCAGCCATCATATTCGAGCCCTGTACCTGCGCACCAATCAGTTGGTGACCCCACCACTGATGCCCGAGTTCGTGAGCGGTGACGAAATAGGTTAGATCGACGTCGGTTTTGTGAACCATGCGGCCGATAAAACCAATCGCTTCCGAGTAGGGCACAGTATTTGGAAAAGATTGCGCGAATTGACGGTAACGAGGGAACTCCATGATCCGATACTGCGTGAACTGGTAAGGGCTGTAATGAGCCTGGAAATAGTCGAGCCCGGCCCGTGAACTCGCTATCATCTCATCGATGTCGTAAGTGTGATCGGGGTCGTAGTAGACCTCGAGATTCACCGGGCCGGTTGGGCCTGAGTAAAGCTCTTTGCGGGTCTGGTAACGACCCGAGAGATAGGCAAAGAAATCCAGGATATGAGTGGACCCCATGCTGTATTCATAGAAACGTCTTCCTTGCCGCTGCCAGGTTCGTTGCAAATACCCCGGCGCGATGGCTATCTGGTCGCTCGAGGTACTGACCACGGTGTGATAAGTGATCCAGTCCGAATTAGTGGTGAAGAGGTTGATGCGCGAGTGGACGGGCTCTCCGCGTGGCGCCATTTCTTCCAGCGCCGGAAGGTGTTGCTCGCGGCGGCGGCGCGGATCGTCGATTTCGAAGGTCTGGTCATACCCGACTTGGGGGAAGAAACCTGAGTCGAAAAAGGTTCCGTTGTAGGCGAACTCCGCCGGTTCGTTGCCGTCCTTAAAACCGCGCGTGGTGTGCGCGACTGAAAAAGTAAGCATGAGCACTTCACCGGGTGCGAGCGGTTGTTGAAGCGCATAAACGGAATATAGATCGCGCGGGGCCTGGCTAAGCAGATGGAAAGGCCGGTCAAACTGGACGTTACCTACGGACTGCTGCTGATCGGTAAGGTGAATCTGCGAGATCGGCTCAGAGGATTTGTTCTGAAGGGTGAAGCGGCCAGTCCCGTCGAACGAACGACGCTCCGGATAGATTTTGATCGTTGCATCGACAGCAGTTACTTTGGGCTGAGGGAACAGTTCGTACTTCTTGAAGTCCCGCTCATAGCCGGCCTGGATACGGCGTCGCGCTTCCGCAGTGCGATATTCATTCAAAACGTGGGCGTTGTAGAAGAACCAGACGCCAGACCCGAGGGCGATCAGGGCAAAAAGCGCGGCCATGGGG
>CBAAAA010000532.1:0-3416 GCA_964658695.1 uncultured Solirubrobacteraceae bacterium
ACGGAATCGCCGCCCTCGTCGGGAACACCCCAACCCCCAACCCCCCAAAGTTCCCGGCAGACAGGAGGGCGGCGAACATCCGAACCCCCTCCTCAAATCACTTCCTCTTGCCGATTGAGTTCAGAAGGACGCTCCACACTGTTCGTTCCTGGAACAAGCTGTTCGTATTCGTAACAAAATGAAGTATAGTAATTACTCAGTAAGGGGTAGCCAACGGATTTGCTACCTCGTTTTCAAGGGTACTTCTGATCCTAGACGACCAATGCTCCGTCGCTTAATGTCTGGTACGGTCTACCGGGCAACTGGCACGATCTTCGATCCTCTTAATTTTTTTACGAGGTCAACGAATGGTGTCTCCAACAAAATTGCGACTGCACGAACTATCAAGGCTCAGTCTGGCTCTTCTCTTTTTCTTTAGCCTGGGTGAATCATTGTGGCCTCAGGCCGAGACAGGCCAGATCACTGGCGCAGTGACGGATCAAAGTGGATCTGTTGTGGCTAATGCCTCTGTAACGGTGACCAACATTGATACCGGGGCGACGCGTACAACGACGTCGAATGCCGACGGCATCTATGCGGTGACGAATCTCCTGCCGGGTAATTACGGGATCAAGGTGGTGACGCCTGGATTTTCGACCTATGACTCGAAGTTAACCGTCACTGTGGGCGAGAAGGTCGGACTGAACGTGAAGCTGGAAATCGGGCAGGCGCAGACGATTGTGGAGGTGGCTGAAACGCCCGCCGCAATCAAGGTGAACACCGAGACTCAGACGATAACGCAGACTTTGAACACAAACCAGTTGACGACGCTCCCCACTCTGACGCGAGATCCGTATTCGCTGGTGGTCACAGCGGGTAACGTAAGCGAAGACGATCCAGGCGGAAATGGCGCTGGCGTCGCCATGAATGGTCTGCGGTCGGCCAGCACGAACATATTACTGGATGGCGTGGCTAACAATGATGAGTTCAGCGCCTCGGTAGGACAACCGGTGCCGCTCGATTCGGTACAGGAACTCGGTATTACGACGAATAACTTCACGGCGGAAACAGGACGGGCGGCTGGCGGCGTGATCAACGTCACCACAAAATCGGGAACCAATGAGTTCCACGGAACAGCCTACGAATTCAACCGCGTGTCGGCGCTGGGCTCGAACTCGTTCCTGAACAACGCTCAAGCTCTGCCCGAATCGAAATATACCCGCAATAACTTCGGCTTTTCTGTAGGCGGGCCGGTGATAAAGAATAAGCTTTTCTTCTTCAACAACACGGAGTGGACACGCGTGCGCAGCGTTGCGAACACTGTCGTCTGGACGATTGACCCGGCATTCATCGCTGCTTCGGCGCCGGCCGCCCAGCAGGTGTACTCGCAGTACGGCAAGCTGGTGCCCGGCACTGTCAATTTAGGCACTTATAGCCGGAATCAACTGGCCGCCCAAGGCAACGATCCGTGCACTTCGGCATCGTCTGGAGGCGGTTGTGTCAGCTACAACCCGAATGCGCCGATGTTCGACCAGGTGTCTTATAATGCGCCCGCCAATGCCGGCGGAGGAAGTCCGCAAAATACTTACAACACGGTGAGCCGTGTCGATTACAACCTCAGTGATCGCACGCAGATCTATACACGCTACGCTCTTTACAGCGAATTGGACTTGCCCGGATCGGTTGTCAATAGCCCATACCAGGGGTTTAACACCGGGCAGACCAACTTTGATAACAGCGTGCTGGTGGGAATCACTCATAGCTTTACTCCCAGCTTCATTTCGCAGACGAAACTGGACTTCAACCGATTCAATCAGGACCAGCCATTGTCTTCGGCCGGAGTCGTCCCGACGTACTTCCTGGGAAGTGCGGACGTAGCGACCGCGCTCGGCAACTACGACGTCGTAATGCCGGGCTACGGGCCGACTTCGCCCGGCAACGCGCTGCCATTCGGCGGCCCGCAGAATTTCGGGCAAATCTACGAAGACATGAGTTTGAATTTCGGCAAACATGAGATCCGGTGGGGTGGCTCTCAGACCTATCTTCGTGACAATCGCACTTTTGGAGCCTATGAAGAGTCCGACAATATCCTGGGTAACACGATCGGGGGAGGTTTGGACAACCTGGCGATCGGTCAGCAGTACGAATTCGCGTCGGCAATCAATCCTCAGGGAAAGTACCCCTGCGTTAACGGCGTACAAACTCCCGCTTGCACAGTGAACCTACCGGTCGGTCCGCCAACCTTCGAAAGGAGCAATCGGTATCACGAGACCGGGCTCTATCTTCAGGATTCGTGGAAGGCTACGCCGCGGCTCACCGTCAATTTCGGCGTTCGCTGGGAGTACTTCGGGGTCCAGCATAACGTCAATGCGGAATTGGATTCCAATTTCTACCTCCCCTCCCTGGTCGGTCCACAAGATCCAGGCTTCCCGCAGGCTGTGGCGAACGGTAAGGTAATCCCGGCTCCCCAGAGTCCACTCGGAAGTCTATGGGCAGCCTCGCCTACGAACTTCGCGCCAAGATTAGGCATGGCATGGGACGTATTCGGGGATGGGAAGACCAGCCTGCGCGGAGGATATGGGATCGGATATGAACGAAACTTTGGAAACGTGACTTACAACGTTTTGTTCAACCCCCCCAATTACGCCGTGGTTGAGCTCATTAAAGGAAGTCAGGGATTCACAAACATCCCGCTCAGCACGACGAATTTTGGCATTCTGGCCGGAACCAGCGGATCCGCTGCTCTTCCCCCCTCGGAACTGCGATGGGTGCAGCCGAATATTCCGCAGTCGTATGCCCAGCTATTTAGCGTTTCGCTGGAACATGAGTTCTTCAACCGAACTCACCTGGAAATTGACTACTCCGGGTCCATAGGTGAGAACCTGTATGACATCTCGTACGCGAACTTTCCGGGAAGCGGGAATTACTATCTGGGCATCCCCTGCACGCCAGGCTCCTGCCAGGCCACCTTAAACAACCAATATGCGGGAATCAACATCCGCGGCGCGGGCGGACATTCCACTTACAACGCGATGAATGTCCGGTACGACATCCAGGACATCGGGCACACCGGCCTGACAGTGCGGGCCAACTACACTTACAGCCATTCGATCGACGATTTGAGTAACACGTTCAGTTCGTCAGGCAACCAATTCAATCTGGGCTACACAGACTTCCAGAATCCGTCCGTGGATAAGGGCAGCTCTCAATTCGACAACCGCCACCGTGTCGCAATCTCGGCAATCTGGGCTGTTCCGTTCGCCAAGAACACTCACGGTCTGATGCGGGCAGTGCTGGATGGATGGCAGTTCGCGCCTATCTTCTCGGCTCGCACCGGCGCGCCGTTTACCATCTACGACTTGACTAACACGAACTATATCTATACTCGCGTGCTGCTCGATCAGACGATGCCCGCCGCCACGCGAGTCGCGACCAGT
>CBAAAA010000533.1:0-3391 GCA_964658695.1 uncultured Solirubrobacteraceae bacterium
AGGGTGACGAATCCTCCAATAACATAACTCAATAAAACAGACCGACCCGCAAAGCTGATGGCGAAACCCGATCCCAGGAAGAGTCCCGTACCAATGGCCCCACCAATAGCAATCATGGAAAGTTGACCGGACGAGAGACGGCGCTGGAGTCCCTGCTCGCGCTCCGCAATTGCGTCGAAGTTCGACGACGATCCTGTCATCCTCCTAATGTACGCTGGCCGGACTCGACGCCGTTATCCAGGAAGAGAGTAGCCAGTCTGGACGGCGCATGCGTCCTCGCCTCACCCGATCGAAAACTACGGATTAACCTGAACAGTGACAGGCTCTGAAAGATGCGGATTAAACACTCCTGCCCCGGCATACGACGCTGTAATCGTGTGTGTGCCCTTTGCCAGCTTTGAGGTGGTAAGGTCTGCTGCACCTTCGTTTAAAGACACTGTCCCAAGAGCAGCGGACCCATCCTTGAAAGATACCTCTCCAGATGGCGTACCCGAACCCGGCGTAGTCGCTATCACTGTGGCAGTGAACGTAACAGATTGACCGACGGTAATCGAGCTCCTACTGCTCATCAACGTGATCCGTGTTCCGCCCTGGTTGTAAAGCACAGTGAGATTGGGAGCGGGGCCACCAGGAAAGCCGGAAAGAATCAGGTCCGGAGCACCGTCGCCGTTGAAATCACCCGCCTGGAGGAGATAGGAACCTTGAGATTGGTATACTTCAGCAGCTCCAAGGGTGCCGTTTCCATTCCCGGCAAAGAGGAACAGATAGCCGTTGCCCGTTCCGGCAGCTACGTCCGCAATGCCGTTTCCGCGGAAATCCGTAGCGACGATCGAACTAAGTGAAGCACCGATGCCTGGGCCGTCACGGCGTATCTGTGACCCAAATGTTCCGTTCCCTTTGTTGAGAAGGATGGAAACTCCGTTCGGATCCCCAATGGCGAGATCGAGATTCCCATCGTCGTTGAAGTCCGCGTAGGCGACTCCGAACGGGGCGGTGCCAACGGAGTATTCGGTCTGTGGCTGAAAGGTTCCATCACCCTTTCCGAGAAGCACGCTGACGCTGTTGCTTCCCTGGTTGACAACCACAAGATCAGCCTTCCCGTCGTGATTCAGATCTCGTTGCGCTACATAGACCGGCTCTGAACCGACATCGTAGCTGGTGGGAGCCCCGAAGCTTTCCCCACCTTTGCCGAGTTCGATCTCGACGGTGTTGCCGCTCAAGAGTGCAAGATCAGATTTGCCATCGCGGTTAAAGTCCCCGGCTGCAAAAGCCGTGGCTGTTGTGTCCATGAAGTTGCGAGTGCTGGTAGAGAAGTCACCTTTCCCGTTGTTTAAGTACACTTCGATATCATTCGGCGGCGAGCTATAGGTGCCGAGAGCGACAGCGTCAAGAAGGCTGTCTGTATTGAAGTAACCCAAGCCCACTGAAGCGGTCGCCTGCGGTCCGGCGAAAGGAGTTGGGTAATTACTCAGTCCCACGCCGTTACTGCTCAAGATGGGATGAAGATAGGTGCGCGTGTTGCCTCCCATACAGCTGGTGGTCTGAGGTGAGGCAAAGGCAAGAACGTCTGCGATACCATCGTCGTTCAGATCGGCCGGCGCCGTGATTGCCTCAGAGTAGGCGTTGATCTCAAGCGCACTGGGTAGATTCAGCTTGCCTCCGGGGAGTGTCAGATTAACGCTCGGACCATTGATGGAGCTGTCGATGATATCCGGCCGATGATCACCGTTTACATCTCCGACCAGTACACCCATTCCGAAACTGCCTGTCTTATAGCTCATTGCAGGAAGCAGGCCGCCGGTTCCGTTATTCAGCAGAATGCTGATCGAAAAGCTCTGGCCATTCGCCACCACCAGATCTGGTTTGCCGTCGCCGTTGAGGTCACCGACGACCGGTGCCCCCGGGCCTTCGCCGATGTTGTAAGTTTGCGGAGCATCGAATGTGCCATCACCATTCCCTTGTGCGACGAACAGACCTGTACCAGGGCAGCGGTCGGATTGGTCGCCATTGTTGGTCGCAACTAGATCGACCTTGCCGTCACCCCGAAGGTCAACCGCGACTAAGCCTCCCATACCGACAGTACTTGTAATCGCGGAAAAATCGATACTTGCGCCTTGAGTAAATCCGCCTTTTCCGTCTCCCTTAAACGTGCGAACGTTTCCATTACCCACTGAGAGCGCCAGATCCAATCTTCCGTCCCGATTGAAGTCGGCCGCTACGAGCACACCATAGTTGGTGTTGCCGGCGGGCGGTACGTTGTTCGTGATGACTGGCGTGCCAAATGTACCGTCTCCGTGGCCCGGCAAGACGACGAATCGCGCCGAGTTCGGAGACCAAAGTGCTACATCGAGCTTGCCGTCTCCGTTAAAATCGCCAACTACAGCCGCGTCGCAATAGGACGGGCATACGGTTGCTCCTGCCGCAGTTGCGCTGAACGTCTCATCCTGCTCGCCTAGCAGAAGTTGCACCTGTCCTTCGCCGGTTAGTGAAACGAAGTCCAGCAGCCCGTCTCCATTGAAGTCTCCGGATGCTGCGCCGCCAGTCACATTGCCCGCGAGATAACTTCCTGTCGGTGGTTTGTAGGCAATTTTGTAGTTGCCGAACTTGCCGCCACCTAAGTTGGGGAACACTTCAATCGCCGTGTAGGGCTTATATGATATCGCCGCCTGCACGATGATATCCGGGTTGCCATCACCCTTCAGATCCGCGATCGCTAGCAGAAGGGAATCCTCGTTGCTGGCGGAGTAGACAGGCGCGCTGGGCGGCGCAAAATGATCGATCAGTTGCGCATGCAATGTGGATGTCAGGACAAGCCAAGCACATAGCGAGAAGAGCTGGAGGTGTGCTGGCCAACGAGAAGGAGATATGGCGGACTTTGAGGCATCTGGAGCTGCGTGAAGGACCATGGCGGCATACTTTCGTCTTTCGGGCGACGATTATAGGCAGCGGGGTCTGTTCCCGTCAACGTAGCCACTCGGCAGTACCGGCAGGGCGGACCTTTGGTGTTTCCAGCATTCACCTACCTAGTCAACTGCACAAGTCGGGCCGAGTCAGCTATTCTGGCTCACGACCATGCGCTCCCTTTTGCCCAGCTGCAAGACGCGCCGCCACATCCATGTTCAGGGTGTCGTTCAGGGAGTTGGTTTTCGTCCCTTTGTCTAGAAGCTTGCTACAACTTGTGGGCTCAACAGCTCGAGATCAATCCGCCGACCCTGGCGGAGATTAAGGAGATCGGGATCTCCGAGATAGATCTCCAGGGCGAGGAGGGGTCCCACATTCTTGGGAGCCGGGAAGAGGTCCGGGAGTTCGCCCTTCTGTCTCCGGGTGCCGGAATATGCGCGCCGGTGCCAAAGAGAAGCTGAAGGTGCTGGAGTCGGCACCTGCGCGCTGA
>CBAAAA010000534.1:0-3380 GCA_964658695.1 uncultured Solirubrobacteraceae bacterium
TCAGCATCCGTTGCACTTTCGGCATCCGTTTAATGATGCGGGGCTTGATTTACCCGCACGTTCTCGGCCAGGCGATGGGTATACGGTGAACGCCACGGGCGGAGCGGATTACTCGCAGACCAGTGGCGCGTCGTATCGGGAAGTTTTGGATTTGAGTAACTGGGATCGGTCGATCATGACGAACGTGCCTGGAGAGTCGGGCGTCCCGGGAGATTCTCATTATGGAGATCTGATCGATGGTTGGGCAGACGGCCAGTATCATCCGATGCCGTATTCAAGAAAGGCTGTCGAAGCCGCAGCAGAAGAGCGCATGATTTTCATTCCGGGAGCGGGCCAGGAGTAGCGTGGAAGCGCGCAAATCGATGAAGGAGAGGCGTTCGCCGCTTACCGTCACCATCCTGATTGCCGGTGCGTTCTTCATGGAGAATCTGGATGGCACCATCATTGCGACCGCGCTGCCGCAGATGGCGCGCAGCTTTCATATTGGCGCAGTGAATTTGAACATCGGGATGACGGCATATCTGCTGACGCTGGCGGTGCTGATCCCGATCAGCGGTTGGGTGGCGGACCGATTCGGGTCACGGACTGTTTTTGCCTCAGCGATTGGTTTGTTTACGGTTGCATCTCTGTTGTGCGGGTCGTCGCGTACGCTGACGCAGTTCACTTTGATGCGCATCCTGCAAGGTTTAGGCGGAGCCATGATGGTGCCGGTGGGCCGGCTGATCGTGTTGCGCAACACACCGAAAGAGGAACTGACGCAGGCGATCGCCTATATGACGTGGCCGGGGCTGACGGCGCTGGTACTTGGTCCTGCGCTGGGCGGGTTTATCACTACCTATGCGAGCTGGCACTGGATCTTTTTCATAAATCTTCCGCTGGGCATTCTGGCACTGGTGTTGACGCTGCTTTGGATTGAGAATGTGCGCGTAGGAGAGAAACATCCCTTCGACTGGTGGACGTTTCTGCTGGCCGGCGTGGCCTCGAGCGGAACGGTTTATTCGATGGAGAAGCTGGGAGGCCAGAGTCCGGGCTGGCAAGGGCCGGCGACGATCCTGCTGGTTAGTCTCCTTTGCGGCGTGTTGGCGATTTTCGCGGCACGGCGCAATCCTTCGACATCGCTGGTCGATCTGGAATCGATGAAACTGAAGACATACTCGCTATCGGTGTATGGAGCGAGCGCCTTTCGGGTCGCGGTATCGGTGCTGCCGTTCTTGTTGCCGCTGATGTTTCAGATCGCCTTCGGGCTGAGTGCTTTCCAGTCTGGCCTGTATCTGCTGGTGCTGTTTGCGGGCGATCTCAGCATGAAGGCGTTCGTGATTCAAGTGCTGCGGCGGTATGGTTTCCGGCGCATTCTGATTGTGAATGGAGTGTTGACGTCGGTGTCGATGCTGCTGTGTGGAATTCTGAGCCCCAGTACGCCGATAGTTCTGCTGCTGGCGATCCTCTTCTTGCATGGAGCCTCCAGGTCGATGCAGTTTACCTGCATGAGCACGCTTGCGTATACGGAAATTCCACCGGAACGGATGAGTAGGGCAAATGGATTTCTCAGCGCGGTGTGGCAGCTCAGCATGGCGGTGGGAGTTGCGGTCGGCGCTATTACGCTACGAATGGTGGCGAATGCACAAGGGCACTCGGCGGTGAATCCGAGGCTCAGCGACTTTCATTTCGCGATTTTTTTGATGGCGATTCTGGCGCTTGGTCCGGTGTTTGACAGCCTAGGGTTAAGGCCGGATGCGGGGGCGGGTACGAGTGGGCATCGTCCACAGCAACCGGCGCTTGAGGTTAGCGCTGCCTGAGGCTTGGCTAGACGGCACAGATCATTGTTTTTTCTGGTCTTTGCTCGCGCTTTCCTTCCAGCCTTCGTGAGCGTGTTGCGCGGCCTGCTGCAGGTTGCGGCCTATGACGCGGCCCGCCTTATCGGCTTGGACGGCGCTTCGTGAGCGGCTTGCCCGAGCTTTCCGGCGGGTGTATTGGCTTCTCCGTGACGCTGTTCGGCAGATTCGTAGGATGCGCAGGAGGTGAAAGCAAGCGCGGTGGTTGCAAGGAGCGTCGTCGGCCATCGTAACTGCATGCGTAGTTAGATGACTGATCAGTGAAAATAGTACGGAGCGCCTACTGATGCTAGTGTCTAGCAGTACTTGACAGTACCGAGACAGGGATATTTTTTAAGACAATGAAAAAACGATATAGTGTGCTTGTGCCAAAAACATCAGCAGTGCGTGCTGTACAACTACCTCTGACAGCCGCGCCTACCTTGGTTTTGGTACAGCGCAAGGGAAAGCGACCGAGAAAAACCCCGAGCGGAATCGCTACCAACGATTTGGTGTTTAGCGCCAGCGTCGGACGAAATTCGGAGATGTTTCCAGACATTTTGTCATTGTATGTAAACAAGGGTAGTAGAGTTGCAGATGTCACATTCGGCAAGGGTGCATTTTGGAAGGCAATCCCAGGGGACAATTACCAGCTGTTTCGAAGTGACCTATGCCCTAAGCGCAAACACGGCATCATCTCTGCTGACTCCAGGAATCTGCCATACGCTTCCGATTCGCTCGACTGTGTTGTGTTCGACCCTCCATACATGCACACGCCCGGTGGAACGGCGCACGATGGGCACCAGAATTTCGAAGCGTATTACAAGAACAACGGCGAAAACACGACTGAAAAGAAGTATCACGAGGCCGTATTGGACCTGTACTTCAAATCTGCGGAAGAAGCAAAACGCGTCCTACGAAAGAATGGAATCTACATCGTGAAATGCCAGGATGAAGTTTGCGCCTGCAAGCAACGCCTCACGCACGTTGAGATCATCAACCACTTGGCAACGATGTCCTTGATCGCGGAGGATCTCTTTGTGTTGGTTCGTGGAAACAAGCCCGGAGTAAGCCGCTTGGTAAAACAGGTTCATGCAAGAAAGAACCATTCCTACTTTTTGGTGTTTAGGAAGCGGCAACGATAGAGCTTCGCTGGAGTTCAGGTGACCCCTGTTGAACTTCTGAGCGAGGTCATCAAGGAGCATTCGCCCAGAGACATCTGGACCGATTCCCCGTTGATCGGGTATCGAAAGTTAGGCAATACAAACCGGGGGGAGATCGGCGAAGAGTTTCTTCGACGTTATTTGAGGCAGCACGGGCTTCCGGTCGATGTGCCACACAATAATCGAGGTCGTACATCACTGACCGACATGAGAATTGGAGAGCATGCGTTCGAAGTAAAGACAGCTTCGCTCGGAGCAAGCCAGACCTTCCAATTCAATCATGTTCGCTTGGACAGAAAATATGACTATTTATTGTGCCTCGGTATTTGTCCACACGAAATCGTATTCAACTTCTGGAGTAAGGGCGAAGTTGCAGAAAGCGTTGCGGGAACGCTGGTCCGTATGG
>CBAAAA010000535.1:0-3375 GCA_964658695.1 uncultured Solirubrobacteraceae bacterium
TTAACGACTGTAAGTCGCTGTCACGGGTGTACTTAGAAGGAAGCGTCGTAGCAGCTGCAATGCTGTCCCAAGGATCGCCTGCCTATAGTAACGGCTGTGGAAGAGCATTACAAAGGTAAAACCATGGACCTCGGTGGGTCGGCAAAGCTGCCGATCGCTCAGTGGGTCTCCATAACAGCACTTATCGTCACTCTGGCGTTCAACCTGAGTTCCCGGTTAACGGAGGGCGATCGGACGATGAACGACCTGGGTAAGTTACAGGCAGAAGTCGTCGAGATGCGCAAGCAGATGGCAAATCGTGAAGATCTGAAAGAGCTGGATCAAGTGGTGGAACGGCTGGAGATCCAGGTGGCGACACTCAGCGATCGGCTGGAACATTCGAAGTAGAGGTTCGAAGGTGTAGCTTGTCTTGGTTGCCGAAGGCCAGGTACGCCGGCGGCCCTACTATGCGCAAAGTTGCGTTGCACTGCGCATCGTACTACGGAACAACGTGTGTGTAGAGCGATGAACATCGAATCAGCGAAAGCCTATCCTCCCGAAGAGCCGATCCGAGCCAGAAGGTGCTCAGCGAGGTTGACCGCTCAGGGCCTGAGACCTTCCCGATCCAAGCATCTGGAAGAATGGATCGCGTCACCTCTCCCTCGTCTACTTTCCCTTTCCATATCATGATTCGGCAATAGGTCACCAAGGCTGCTTCCGGACGGTCCGTTTAGCGTTCGGCGATCCCGTGCGGCGGCTATATAATCAACACACTAAGAGCCGAATCGTCCTCCAGGGGTCACGTTACACCATGTCTTTGAATAGCAGTGTCACCGACGAAGAAAAGCGGGCTGTTCCCTCCCAGGAAGTTGTGGAACAAGTTCACCGTATCATTCAAAGCGAAAGTTTAAAGGGCTCAGAAGTGCTGCGCAATTTGCTCGATTACCTGCTGGTGAATGCGATAAGCGGGAGACTGGAAACCATTAAAGTAAAGGAGATCGCCCGGGACGTATTTGGGCGGTCCGACAATTTCGATTCCCAGACTGATTCGGTGGTGCGAGTGCATACGGGCCGGCTGCGTTCAAAGCTGGCGGAATATTACGTCGGCGAAGGCGCCGAAGACGATTTGATCATCGGGATCCCGAAAGGGAGCTACGGCCTAACCTGGCATCCACGGAGATCCTCCTTTCCGGTTCAAGTATCCGCACCGGCACACCTGATTGCACCTGAGACTCCCGCGGTTCCGGTTCCAGCAACATTCGAAATGCCTTGGCTAAGGCGCGGAACAAAGTCAGGCTCTGCCGTGGTGTTCGCGTTGGTAGTGGTTTTCGCCGGAGTTTGGCTTCGGTACAGCTTGACGAACCTGGCGGCCGCATCCGGCGCTCCGGGCCCCTGTCTTGCCACTTTTTGGCGTCCCTTTGTTACCGGACGAGAACAGCCGTTAATCGTATTTTCCACGTTTCATCTTGGCGGCTCCCTTGAAACTGAAGTTCACGCGTTAAGTGGTGAGACGAGCCTGCCGAGCGAGATCAACACGTATACGACTACGGGAGAGGTGATGGGCGTTTTCGAAGTGACGCGCATGCTCGCCAGCTTCGGCCAAGGCACCCGGGCGAAGCATGGGCAGCTTCTCACCTGGGATGAGGCGAAGGACAGTAACCTGATTTTCGTCGGAGGGCCCCTTGCGCAGACGCCGCTCCGCAGTCTCGCTGCCATTAAAGATCTGGAATTCCGGAAAGGAATTCCGGGGTTGCCGCCCGGGGGAGCTGCAATCGTCAACCTTCGTCCGCAAGCCAGGGAACAAACGACCTATGCCGGCCCAGTCACTCGCCCGTTTCGGTTTGATTACGGCATTGTCGCAATTAAGCCTACTTTTAATCCAAATCGCCGGGCACTGATTCTCGCAGGGATTACGGAATACGGTACGCAAGGGGCGGCGGACTTCGTAACGCAAGAAGACCGGGTGAACGAACTCCTCAACCGCCTTCACGTGAAACCAGGAACCACCTTGCCATCTTTCGAGGCCCTGATACGGGTCAAGATCGAGGGCGACGTTCCGGTCCAGTATGAACTAGTGCTGGCTCATTTCGTAAACTAACCCCTGATTATCGCGATTTAACACAGGATTTCACTTTCCACAGTACTCGTTTGCCAGTAAGGTGGAACCCGAGGGATGCGTTTCAGCAACGTCTGAGGCGATGGGGAGGTTCTTGCGGTGAAACAACTCATGCGATTGATCGGGTATGGCGTTTTCGCGCTGGGGGTGAGTTCACACCCAGACCAGGCACTGGCGCAGCAGGTGTTTGGCAGCATTTACGGCACGGTGACTGACAGTACGGGGGCGGCGGTTGTGAACGCCACAGTCACCGTAAAGGACCTGACGAAGGACACGTCTTCGATGGTACAGACCAACGAGTCGGGCAATTTCACCAAGGGACAACTGATCCCGGGCAACTATCGGGTCCAGATTGAGGCGCAGGGATTTTCGAAGGTAGTGTCAAGCACGATTACCGTGGCGGTGGACCTCGCCGCCCGGTTCGACGCGCAGCTAAAGGTGGGTAACGTGAACGAGCAGGTGGAAGTCACGGCGGCCGCTCCTTTGATTCAGACGGACCGGGCGGACGTCTCGCAGACGTTCACGGCCGAGGAGATTTCTTCACTGCCCAATGTGGGCCGCAATCTGCAATCGTTTGAACTGTTGAGCCCGGGAACGCAGTCATTTGGCTGGCAGCAGAACCGGGCCGAAAATCCGCAGGGCGGCGTGATGGTACAGGTGGATGGGCAGCCGTTCAGCGGAACGGGCTTCGAGCTGGATGGGACGACCAACCAGGATCCAATCCTGGGCGAGATTTTGATCAATCCGACGATCGCGTCCACGCAGGAGGTGAAGCAGGCCGCTCAGGATTATGACGCGGAGTTCGGGTACGTCAGCTCCGGGCATGCGAGTTACTCGACAAAATCCGGATCGAATGCTTTCCACGGTTCGGCGTTCGAGTATTTGTACTTGAATACGCCCGGGTTCCAGTCGTTTGCCCGAAATCCATTCGATGCGGCTCAGAACAACGGTGTGCCCACGGTTCGCTGGAACCAGTTTGGAGGCAGCATTGGCGGCCGAGTCATCAAAGACAAGCTGTTCTTTTTCGCCGATGCCCAGATCACGCGGCAGCAGCAGGGCGCTTCCATTCAGACCACGGTCCCGACCGCGACGGCGCGGGGCGGCAACTTAAGCGGTTACCTGATTCCGAACGGCAGCGGTGGAGCCAACAACATGATTTACGACCCGGCTACGGGCAATCCGCTTACCGGGCTGGGGCGCACACCCTTTCCAAACAACATCATTCCGACGAACCGCATCAGCCCGCAGGCGCTGGCAATTTTGAGCAGCATTCCGACGCC
>CBAAAA010000536.1:0-3360 GCA_964658695.1 uncultured Solirubrobacteraceae bacterium
AGCAAGGGTGTGTGGATCCTTTCTCAATCGGCCAGAGTTGAGGATAGAGAAGTAAACCTTACATCGTTCGGCTACAAGGATGATGCGCTTATTCTCCGCAACACCGCCTGTATCGTGATGCACCCGTGAAATGTTTTGCCTTCTTGCAGCAACGATGCATCCCGGTACCGCGCTGCCCCTGAAGGTCATCGTGGAATTGAGGTGACATTAACCCCAAGATTTGACCATGCTCCACTGCAGTGCGGCAATTCTTCAGGGCCGGCCCGTTCCCATGCGGCGAAGCAGACGACTATACAGGAGGGATTCTGGTAGAAGCAACAGCCGAGTGTCAACGGGTTTGTGGTCGTCTCCAATGTGTCCACTCGGACGCTCAATATCGACCTGGGAGTGAGCGATCGGGCGGGCGATCCAATTGCAGATCATGAGCTCACGGTGCCGGCTCATGGTACGAAATTCGTGCCGCTGCCGGAACTGCTGTCGGCCGCTACTCCCGATGGTGGGCTTCGGGCCAGTTGGGTTGGTCAATCGAGGATGTGCTGATTGAAGGAGGACTGGAAGGATGCGAGTGCGCGTGGTTCGAACCAACACGCCATGTTAGGCCTGATGACCGGAGCTGCCGACCCGATGTTGAAGTTTCCGGCGGGAACGGTGTTCACTGCCTACACCAGCGTGCGGAACATATCGAGGGAGAAGGTAGGCGTGACGCCCGTGATCTGGTGGATGCGGGGGGCTGCCCCACACTCCGCACGGCTTCCGGAACGAACTGTGCTGCCCTTTCAGTCTGCAAGTCTCGACCTTCCCGCCTTGCTGTCGGCCGTTGGATTGCAGAAGTTTAAAGGAAAACATCAACTTGGTTTTGGAAAGTGCGGCCACTTCATTCCTTGCTGATCGCGAGCGGAAGCGTGGATCAGAAGAACACGTATGTGTTTTCGGTTCCACCCGCGGGCATGAGGGAAAGTGTAGCAAAGAGAGCCTGTCTTACTGGAGCACCGGGAACGGCGACGACACCATGGTGACCCTTTGGAATCCGGCGGACGATTCTCAGGACTCTGCGTTTACCTTGTTTTTTTCGGGTGGCCAGTATGTGCTTCCGATCCATCTGGAGGGTCGTTCGATTCCGTTGACCGTGCACGTCCGTGTGCTAAGCGCCACTGCGGTCGTGCAAGGGAAAGAGATACAACGGAAGCATTTTCCAAAGGAAAATGAGCTGGCTCAGGATGGAACTGTTCTCGAGCGCCTAATTCAACCTGCTGGAAACCAGAATGTGCCGATTGGCATGGTAAATAGGGACAATGAAGCGCTGTGTGAGACCAAGCAGTCGCGAAACTACGCACAGGCACGGGTATCCCTGATCATAGATGAGTTGCTCTCCCAATCCGGCTACACGTGGCGCCTGAAGGACGGAGTGCTGCAAATGCCCCCAGAACGTGCAACAGGGCACGGAAGCCCGCGTCCTCCAGACCAGACTGCCACCTTCGGCGGCATCAACACTATGATCCAAGGCTTAGGAGTGATTCTCGCCGGTTACGTCAGAGCCGCAATATTTCCAGGCGAAGGATACGCCGGGAACATCCTTGCGCCCGCCGACGCGGAGAATATCCCGCCGTTCACCTTGCGGGATGTGACTGTGAAACAGGCCGCCGACAGTCATCGTATCTCGCGGAAGCAAGGGTGTGTGGATCCTTTCTCACAATCGCCAGAGTTGAGGATAGTGACGTGAACCTGAGAAGGTTCGGTTACAAGGACGATGCTAATTCTCCGCAGCACGGCGGCCTCGTTACCAATCCGTGAAATGAATTGGAAGAAGCTGGATTTCGGAGAGACTTAGTTGTTTCGAATCTTCGAGCTCTCGCCGAGCGCTTCTCTTCAGCGGTCGCGCATGGCGTGAATCAGCGCTTCCATGTGGTTGAGGTATCGCTCAAACGCACAACGCCCTTCAGGTGTGAGCTTGTACTCTGTCTTGGGCATGCGGCCTTCGAAGGACTTGCTGCACTCGACGTACTTCGCTTCTTCCAGTCTGCGGGCATGGACGCTGAGGTTGCCGTCGGTGGTTTGGAGGAGACGCTTCAACTCGTTGAACGTGAGCGATTCGCTGACCGCGAGCGCACTGACAATACCGAGCCGCATTTTCTCATGGATGACGCGGTCGAAGTCAGGCAGCGAGATATCGAGTTGCGGCGAAGTAGGCTTAGAGGGCTTCGACTCCGACACCTTCAGTGTGGCTGGTTCAGGCGCTCGTGCTGTAGACGATCTAGCCACCGTATCTCCTGGCGATCATCAGCCCGAAGATGATGTGGGTCAAACCAAATCCTAATGCCAGAAACACGTCGCCCCAAATAGCTGGAGACAGAAGAGCGGCGACGCCCAATCCCATAAAACAGAGTCCCATCACCGGCACGATCCGGACGGAAAACGCACCTCCGGTCACTACTGCCGCTCCATAGAGCAGCAACCACAGGCCGGGCACGATGGAGAGGAAGTTTGCCTGGTAGAGCACCGCCGTAAGCACCGCGCCCACCGCAAGCGGCGGCATGAAGCTGAGAAGGGCCCGGCGAGCGGGCTTGGACTGCAGAGACTGGACCAGGCGCTTCGATTTGGAGTGCACCGTAAGGGCGGCAATCACGAGCGCCACCACGGCTTCCGTGAGCCAGACCAGGAACTGGCTGTGCAGCGGTTTTTGGAAGGCCGTGACCCCTGCAGCCACTGCGCTGAGGCCGATCAATACGCCACCCCAGCCCGGCACTGCGGTGAATGAGGCGGCACGCTCCATCGTGTCTCGGATGTAGCGGAGATTGTCGGCAGCCCGGCGATCAATCGGGACCGGTTCGTTCAGGGTTCGTGCGCGTTGAGCGAGAGCCATTTTCTGGGAGGCGACCGTGCGAAGGTTCCCCGGTCTCCTCAGCCGAGTATACACGAAACCACTCGTCCACAATAGAGTGCTTTGCAATGCAGAGCCCCGATGGCCACTCCCGTCCGAGCCGTCAGTATACTGAGAGCGAAATACTTGCTGGCCGGCAGCTCGCTTTGGAGGAAGCATATCCAGGTACTTGAAACGGAATTAACTTCGGTGAAAGTGTTGACTCCCAAAGTCTTTGGCGATCCGCGTGGATTTTTCCTGGAGAGCTACAACGAGCGTACCTTCCGGGAACTGGGGATTGATGCACACTTTGTGCAGGATAATCACTCCAGTTCGCAGCGCGGCGTGTTGCGCGGTCTTCACTATCAAATCCGGCAGCCTCAGGGAAAGTTGATCCGGGTGTTGCAGGGAGAGATCTTCGACGTAGCGGTGGATCTGCGGAAAGGCTCGCCCAGTTTCGGCAAGTGGACCGGGATTGTCTTGTCAAAGGAGAACCACCGGAT
>CBAAAA010000537.1:0-3358 GCA_964658695.1 uncultured Solirubrobacteraceae bacterium
GCCGGAAACGTTGTCCGTGCCGCTGCGCATCTTTGACTAGCGTGGCCGGATTGTAAAAGCCCATTGGCTGATTATTGAGTATTGCGGTGGTGAACGCGGCCAGATAGTGGCATTTCAGATAGGCGCTGGCATAGGCGATGAGAGCAAAACTCGCGGCATGCGATTCTGGAAATCCGTACAGTGCAAATGAGGTAATAGCTTGAATGATGCGGTCCTGCGTTCCGCCTGTAATTCCTTTATTGTCCATGCCCGAACGCAGCTTTACTTCGATCTCGCGCATACGCTTCTCCGAACGTTTGAACCCGAATGCGCGGCGTAATTCTTCTGCCTGACCGCCTGTGAAGCCGGCCGCAATCATGGCGATCCGGATCAGTTGCTCCTGAAATAATGGGACGCCCAAAGTCCGTGCGAGAACGGGCTCTAATGATGGATGAAGGCAGACTGGCTCTTCCAAGCCTTGCCGCCGCTTCAGATAGGGATGGAGCATCTGACCAACGATGGGTCCCGGCCGGATGATGGCGACCTGCACGACGATGTCATAAAACCTGGTGGGTCTCATGCGCGGAAGACACGACATCTGGGCGCGGCTTTCCACCTGGAACAGGCCAATTGTGTCCGCCTTTTGCAGACACTCATAGACTTTGGAATCATCTTCCGGCAAGTGCGCCAGATCCACCTGCTCGGAGTAACTATCGCTGATGATCTGTATGGTGTCTTTCAGCACCGCCATCATCCCAAGGCCGAGCAGATCTACTTTGACAATTCCAAGGTCTGCGCAATCGTCTTTGTCCCACTGCACTACCACGCGACCCGGCATGGAAGCCGGTTCCAGTGGAACGATGCAATCCAGTTGGCCCTGACAAACCACCATGCCACCGGAGTGTTGACCCAAGTGGCGCGGAAGGTCAATGATCTCGCTGGTCAGAGAGAAAAACTTCATGGTGCGCGGATCGCTCAGATCAAATCCCTGTTCGCGAAAGCGGCGTTCCAGCGTGTCTTTCGGGTCTTTCCATTCGAATCTGTTGAGTTGCTCGGCGAGTTGTGCGATTTCCGTTTCATCGAAGTCAAGAGCTTTGCCGACATCGCGTACTGCCGAGCGTCCGCGATAGGTAATCACATTCGCAGTCATGGCTGCGCCGAGTTTTCCATAGCGCTCATAGACATATTGAATAGCTTGTTCGCGATCGTCGCCGC
Organism: uncultured Solirubrobacteraceae bacterium; assembly: GCA_964658695.1. Taxonomy (GTDB): domain Bacteria; phylum Acidobacteriota; class Terriglobia; order Bryobacterales; family Bryobacteraceae; genus Bog-105. The sequence goes on from CBAAAA010000537.1 coordinate 1,195, forward strand.
TGGGCAGATCGAGATCGATGTCCGGCATTTCGCCGCGCTCATCGGAGAGAAAACGCTCAAACAGCAGTTCCATTCCTACCGGATCGACGGCCGTGATTCCCAGTGAATAACAGACCGCGCTGTTGGCCGCCGATCCTCGCCCTTGCACCAGGATTCCTTTGCGGCGGCAGAAATCGATGATGTCCCAGACAATCAGAAAATATCCAGGCAGATTGAGACGATCAATCAGCGCAAGCTCATGTTCAATCTGGCGTTGCGCCTTGTCGTGATAAGGGCGATAGCGGTTGCGTGCGCCTGCGTCCGTTAAGTGGCGGAGGTAAGACATCTCGGTTTCGCCTGGTGGCACTGGATAGCGTGGGAACTCGTAGCCCAGATCTTTCAATGTGAAATCGATTCTGTCGGCCAGTTCCACCGTGTTTGCGATCGCATGGGGAAGATCGGAAAACAGCTGCTGCATTTCAGCCGATGTTTTGAGGTGACGCTCGGAGTTTTCGTTTAACAGCTGGCCGGCCTCGGCGATTGTCCTTTTGTTCTTGATGCAGGTGAGGATATCTTGCAGATCCCGGCGTTCCGGCATTGCGTAAGACGGAGAGTTGGTCGCCACCAAAGGTAACCGCATACTTTCAGCGAGAGCAATGGCGGCCTGATTTCGAGCCTCTTGCTTTCGCCGGCCGTGACGCTGCAATTCAACAAATACATTGCCACTGCCGAAAATGGAAACAAGGTTTTGCAACTGCGCGCGGGGTTCGCCTTGTGCCAGCGGGCCTTCGTCGCCTCCCGTCAGGCAGATCAATCCGTCGGCGTATTGAATGAACTCGTTCCTGGTGGCAAACGGGTTCTCCGGCTTACCAGGAACTCCGTCCCGCAGTTTGGTGCGCGTGATCAGACGGCATAGATTCTGGTAGCCTGTTCTGTTTTCCGCCAGCACTGTGTACCGGCAGTTTGTTTCGGTCCCAATTTCCGCCCCAATGAGTGCCCGGATCCCGACCTGTTTTGCTGCAAGGTGGAAACGAGGCGAACCATAAACGCCATGTGCATCGGTGAGCGCCAGCGCAGGTTGGTCCAGCTCCGCGCAGCGGGAAGCGAAGTCTTCCGGCAAGGAGGAACCTTCAAGAAAGGAAAAAGCGGAACGGGCATGAAGCTCAACGTACTGCACTCTTCCATGGTAGCGAACAAAAGGCGAATCATTAGTCGCTGGGGAATCTTGTAACCTTGTTCCGGAATGTCAGTATTCTCAGTTGAAAGCTAGTGGAGAGAACAACCGACAGGGAAGTGATGCGGTCGCTGCAGAACGGCGATACTGCGCAATTGGCGGTGCTGTTTGAGCGGTATCATCTGCCGCTGTTCCGGTATCTGTTGGCGCTTACTGGAAATCGTAGTTTGAGCGAAGACCTGGTGCAGGAAGTGTTCGTTCGGGTGTTGAAGTATTCGAAGACTTATAACGTTGAGCTCTCTTTTCCGGTCTGGCTCTACCAGTTGGCTCGTAATGCGCATTTTGATTCGCACCGGAAACGGCGTGGCGAAGCGGCGAGTTTTGAGGACCGCGATTTCGCGAGTGAAGAACCTTTTCCGGACACGGTTCTCGCTCGCAAGCAGAACGTTTCTACGCTCCGGATGGCGCTGAAGCGGCTACCTGATGAGAAGCGGGAAGTGCTGATTCTGAGCCGCTTCCATGATCTGCGTTATGAGGAGATCGCGCGGCTTCTGAAATGTGAAGTGGGAACGGTGAAGGTGCGTGTCTACCGTGCTCTGAAGGAGCTTCGGCAGGTTTTTTGTGAGCTACAGGGGGAAAAAGTTGTATGAGCGCCGAAGAATATCGTTTGATGATTCCTCAATATTTGACGGGCGAGTTGAGCCCGGAGGACAATGCGGACTTCGAAGCGCGGCTGGCGCTGGATTCGGCTTTGCGGGTGGAAACGGAAGAGCTGCGGAATACCTGGGAAAGCCTCGCCGATATTGATGACGCTCAACCCAGTGCGGGCCTTCGGACACGATTTTATGAACGCCTGGCCTCGGCGACCGAGAGATCTCGAACGAAGAGATCGAAGCTGTTTGGATTGTGGCCGGTACGCCCCGCGTGGCAGGTGGTCTTTACCGTGGCGGTTTTCGCCGCAGGACTATGTTCGGGTTTATTAAGCCGTCAATCCTCTGTTTCGCAGGTTGC
>CBAAAA010000538.1:0-3353 GCA_964658695.1 uncultured Solirubrobacteraceae bacterium
AGACCCTTTGCGTCAAGTACCCCGACGATATGGAAGCCAGGGCCCTGCTCGCGCTCAACAAGATGGGCGACGACCGCTATGGCGCCGAGTTGATCATCCGCGAAATCCTCACCAGGCAGCCGGACCATCCCGGAGCCCATCACTATCGCATTCACAACTGGGATTACCATGAGCCGGAACAAGCACTGATCAGCGCCAGGCGGTATAGCGAAATCGCGCCCGGCATCGGTCACGCTCTGCACATGCCTGGCCATATTTACAGCATTGTCGGGATGTGGAATGAGGCTGCCATTTCTATGGACTCCGCTACTCGCGCGGAAAAGCAATACATGATCGACACGCTGACGTTCCCGTTTAACAACTGGAATTACGGGCACAACCGCAACTACCTTTCCTACATCCAGGAACAGTTGGGGATGTTTAACTCGGCGCTTTTCGGCGCGCGCCAATTGATTGATGCGCCTCAGGATCCCAAGTTGAACAACGACCAGCCCTTCAGCAATTTTTCGTACGGTATCCAATCGCTCTCTCGCGCCCTGCTGAAGTCCGAGCAATATGACGATCTGTTGAAGCCCGGCAACATTCCATGGCGCGACATACTTCTGGACAAGGTGAATCGCGCGTATTTCGAATCGCGCGCCTGCTTGGCGAAAGGCGATCTTGCCAAAGCCACAAAGGCCGTCACCGATTACCAGGCGCTAAAGTCTGACCTTGAGAAAGATAAAGAGAATTTCGCAAATCAGTACTATCCAATAGAGGCGATCGAGTTAAAGGCGCGCCTGGCGCTACTTAGTGGGGATAGCCTCGCGGGTTTGGGATGGATGGCGCAAGCAGCGCAAATGGAATACGATTCCCAGCGTTCGTATGCTGATCCGCCCTTCTACCCGGAAGTTCTCTATAACTCGCTTGGTGAAGAATATCTCAATTTGAAAAGCCCGGCGCTGGCCGTGCAATCGTTTGAGAAAGCATTAGTGCTCACAAAAAACGATCTTTTTGCGCTGTCGGGCCTGGTTCGCTCGTATGCTGCGATCGGCGATACCGCTAAGGCTCAGGACGCCATGGCCCGGCTACTGTTCGTCACCGCGGATGCCGATCCGAATCTTCCAATAGTGGCGCGTGCGAAGGCGACTCGCGTCACTGCCATAGCGCACGACTCCTCGCCGGCTCCACAGCGAAACTACGTGCGGACGTCACTCGAAAAATACGGACCAAACCGCTGGGACCCATACCCCGCGCCGGTTATAGATGCAACGGACTCTGCTGGCAAGCACGTAAGTCTCTCCGAATACCGTGGAAAGAATGTGATTCTGGTCTTCTATCTCGGTACGGAATGCGCCCATTGCATGGAGCAACTCCACAAACTCGCAGCGATGAAGACGGATTGGGAACTTTCTGACACCGTGTTGCTGGCCGTCAGCAGTGCATCGCCTGAGAAAAACGCTGCTGGACTGAAAAGCATGGGCGACCTGCCCATTCGTCTCCTCTCAGACAATCAGTTTGCGAACGCGCATCGATTCCATTCCTATGACGACTTCGAGGACATGGAACTTCATTCGACCATCCTGATCGATAAACTCGGCCGCGTATATTGGTCGCAAACAGGCGGCAATCCGTTCAGCGATGTGGAGTTTCTCTCCAAACAAATTACGCGCATGAATCAGCTTACGAGCGCTTCTCATCCGGTTAAAACGGGGCTGTAACTAAGCTCCGATCTAAGCTGGACGACTGCGAGCCCGCCCGCGCTGAAATCTCGTTGTTCACAAGTAAAAGCCAAATGGTTGCGCCATGGTGCTTCAGACTTGCGCACTGATAGAACGGTTTGCCCGAAAGCTGATAAAGGTGCGATCTCCGTGGACCGCCGCATTCATGAGATCTGAGAACATCCTCTGCCCGGAACGCATCACAGCCATGTTTCTTCCAGGCAATTGGCGCCCCAGAGCATCGCGCGACGGGGCTGTCGAACGGCTTAACGACGCCACCTTATCGTGAGAGGCCTCTTCCATAACCGACGGCCGTTGTGGCAAATGGCAAGCGGATCTCTGGCGCATTAAGAAACTTCTCAAATACCGGCAGGAGCTTCTCTTGTTCTGAGTCCAAAGCAAAATGGCCCGCATCGGGGATCACGGCAAACTCACCCTTCGGGAAGAGACGATAACTATCGAGCGAGTGTTCGAGACGCACCCAGTCATGGTCTCCAACTGCTACCAGCACCGCTGTCTGGACCCGGCCCAGATCTGCCGGTGCAAATCCTTGCCACTTGATGCTATTAAATTTAGCCCATAACGCGGGCCAGTGAGCCGGATCAGGCGCGACATGTTCATATCGGTCTCTTTGGAAGCGGAGCACTTCAGAAGCGGCTGTCAGGCTCACAACGTGGGTCAGGATCTCCGTTTTGTAGCTCTCGTGAAATGGGCCGAAGACAGTTCCGTAGGTTATGACGCGGTCAACCAGGTCTGGGCGGCGCATCGCGACCAGTGTAGCCACAATGCCTCCAACGCACTCGCCCAGCAAATCAGTTTGGTCGATCCCCAGATACTCCAGGAGAGCTATAACATCGTCCGCCTGTTGCTCGTAGCTGAAGGGACGATCGATGTCGGCGGTGCGGCCTCTCCCTTGTAAATCAAGCGAGATTAGCATTCGATCCCGCGTTAATGCCGGAAACTTGGTCGTCCCCGCCACGCCGAAACCCATCGAGACGTAGACCAGGGGCTTGCCGTCGCCCTCGATTTCGTAATACATGCTCAGCCCGTTTACCGCGGCGAAACCTTCCCGATCTTGTTGCGGGACTACGACCGGCACATCATTACCTTTGCCATGCTTGCTCGTTTCCTGGCGCTTCAATCGCGCCCAAATTGATTCCGATACTTTCTGGCTGATGCCCGAACTATGCTGTCCTTCGAGACGCATCGGTAAATTGCCGAGGAAAAATATCCAAGAAGTAGCTCCAGCCTTTGTCATGCGATTTTCCACCGTCAGTATCGGGAAGGCCGGAATGCACCAGCGTCATCAGCGTGTCTTCTCCTTGTTTCTTGAAGGTCACCGTTACCATCGACTCCAGCCCCGACGTACTCGGTGACATCCAGGTATGCTCAATTCGACCCGGTCGCTCTATCTCCGTGAATCTCCCGTAATGGGGAGTGCCCTTGAAGGTCCAGTAAAACAACCCGTCTACTTCCGGATTCAAAATCAGTTTGTCGGCCGCGTTCCAGGGATTGCCTGGAATCTTTGGATTCAACCACGCATCGAACACCTCCACGAGCGCGGCAGGAATGATTCGTTCAACCTTAATTTCAATAGTCTCATTAGATTTCATTGCTTTGTCTCCTTCTCCTTCTCCTTCTTGTTCTTGTTCT
>CBAAAA010000539.1:0-3352 GCA_964658695.1 uncultured Solirubrobacteraceae bacterium
ATCGGAGGGGCGGCATTGGGAACCATTCTCATCGCCAATCCTCTGCCTGTCGTCAGAAGGTCTTAAACGGCAGTGCGAGATCTTGCGCCATGCTTCAAGTCACGGATAACACCGTGAGCCTCCTGAACACCGGCAAACTGCTTTTGAATAACGCTCTGGACTGATGTCGGAAGAAATTTTGCCACAGCTTCCTTGTAAGCCTTCATCGCCGCGTCTTCGCCAGCTTCACATTCGTCAATTAACGCTTTATCTTCGTCCTTTGACAAAGCTTCCTTCAAACCGATCCAGCCTCTGTGAAGAGACGCAGACACGTGACCGCTTTCCGCAGGGTCACCGCCGAGTTGTGCCACAAACGACTGCAACTCTGTCGCGTACTGCGTCCGCTGAGAAGAATATTTTGAGAAGAGCGACTTGAGAGACGGCTCTTTCGCCTTTTCGGCGGCTGTTGCGAAACCTTTTTCACCGTCTTTCAAGGTTTCGATCAGATCGTTTAATGTGCTTACAACTTCTTTGTTTTCTGTCGCCATAAATCCTCTGAGTGATAGACTCGCCGAGCGGGAAATCATTTCGTTTCTTACGGCGCAATTGCGAATTCATAGCTGCCTGACCCGATGCTGGTCTCTGCTTCTGCCAGAGGTTTTCCATCGAGCGTGGCGAATGAGTTTGGGATCTTTGGAAGGACCACTTTGGCGGTCGTGTTGGCCGGGATTGTGACTTTGAGACTCCAAGGCCCAGCTGGCGTCCCCTTCCAGGCGACAGTTACTTTGCCGTACGCCGAGTTATATTCGCCGCGGGCTTCGGTCAGGCGGGAATCCAGCTTCGGCGCGATGACCATCTCGTGAAAGCCGGGGCTCGCCAGAGCGGTGTCAATGCCGGTTACGGAACGATAGACCCAAGCAATCACAGAGCCGAACGAGTAGTGATTGAAAGAATTCATGGCAGGGTCGCCGCTATCGCTATTCCAACGCTCCCACCAGGTGGTCGCGCCTTTGCTGAGCATGTAACCCCAAGACGGATAGGTTTCGTTAAGCAACAGGCTATACGCTACATCGGCGCGGCCGTGATCAGCAAGTGTGAAGAGCAAGAACGGCGTCGCAAGGAAGCCGGTCGACAAGTGGCCACCACGAGCATCGATTTCATGCACGAGGTTATCGACCGCGGCTCTTTCCAAGGCGGGGGGCAGAAGCCGCGGATAGAGGGCCAGCACGTAAGAAGCCTGTGTACCGGTTCCGACGACACCGTCCTCCCTCACATAAGCTTGCTGGAATGCATCTCGGATTTTGTTGTAGAGCTCGGCATAACGACGTCGCGCGTACTCATTGCCGACGGCATGAGCCATTTGCGACATCTGACCTGCAGCGAGGGCCCAGTAAGCGGTCGCGATCAGATTTTTGTCAGTGTTCTGATCGGGGGCGAGCCAGTCGGCAAAGTTGGGACCGAGTTTCTGGGTTCGAAGATAGTTTGGGTTCGCATCTTCGATGAACGTCATATATTTTTCCATGGCGTCCCAGTGCCGTGAGATGACCGTCCGATCGCCGTATTGAAGCCAGGTGGTCCAGGGAACAATAATGCCGGCGTCCGCCCAACCGGGAGCGCCGTCGAGATTGTCACCGAGGCCGATGTCCGGGGCGACATTGGTGAAATCGCCATTCGGCAATTGCGCGTCATCCACGTCGCGCATGAATTTTTGCGTGAAGGCTGCGATGTCGAAGTTATAGCTGCCGGTGCGCCAAAAAACGCCCGCATCGCCCATCCATCCAAGGCGTTCGTCGCGCTGGGGACAGTCTGTCGGAATGCTGAGGAAGTTACCGCGCTGGCCCCAGATCCCAATGCGCCACATGCGATTGACAAGCTCGCTGGAGGTAGTGAGCGTAGCGGTTGGTTCGCCTCTGAGGCTGCTGACTACTTCACCGGTAAGCGTAGAGAGATCCGGCTTGCCGGGATAACCTGTCACCTCTACGTATCGAAAACCGTGGAAGGTGAACTTAGGTTGAAAGACTTCGACACCATTGCCGCGCAGGGTGTAGTAATCGACCGCATCGGCGTTGCGCAAGTTGGCGCGATAGATGCTGCGATCTGGGTTGAGGATCTCGGCGAAGCGCAGTCGAACAGTGGTTCCCGCCGGGCCACTGACCTTGAGGGCAGCCCAACCCACCATGTTCTGGCCCATGTCGAAGATGTAGGTTCCATCCGGCCGGGCGTCGATGCGCTCCGGCTTCAGAGTCGAGACGATCTGAGCAGGAGCGTCCACCTGACTCGAGATGATTCCGGTGTAGGCGTCGGCGAAGATGGCGGGCGACCAGGAGTTGTCATGGAATCCAGCCTCGTTCGAGAGAGAATGTTCCTGTCGGGCATCGCCGGGATGCTCAAGTCGAGCATCGTAGGTCTCGCCGGCATAGATTTCGGAGTGAAGGATGGGAGAGGCGCTGGCCTTCCAGGTCTGATCGGTGCCGACGGTATCGAGCGTGCCGTCGGAGTATTCCAGTTCCAACTGTGCGATCAAACGGGGGATAGGCGCGAGTGAAAAGTGCACGCCGTTCCAGGAGAGCGAACTCGCGAACCAGCCATCGCCGAGCAGGGCGCCGATGGTATTCGAGCCACTGGCAAGCATCGTGGTGACGTCGTAAGTCTGATATTGAACACGTTTGGGGAAGGCCGTGAAACCTGGGGTCAGGACATCGCTGCCGACCTGCTGGCCGTTCAGGTAAGCCCGGTAGCTCCCGAGCGCAGTGACGTAGAGACGAGCTCGCGAAACAGTCTTGCTGAGAGTGAAATCCTTGCGGAACTCGGCGGCCGGTTGAGGCATAAAAGCGCCGTTGCCGACGTAACGGGAATCGCTAAAAGCAGCGGCCACAGCGGCTTTAGAGAACGTGTTGCCGGGTTCAAGGCGGCACTGCCATTTTTCGTCTGTCGGGAAACGTTGCAGCCCACCATCCGGTCCAGTAAGTTTGATCAGAGCAGCGAGTGCGGCAACGCGAGGGCTGTCGGGCGGCCCGGCATCCGGCCCGAATGGAGCAGCAGGAGTGACGGTGACCGTAATGTCGACGGTGTTCTTTCCTTTCACCAGCAAGCCTCTGATTTCGCGGCGGTCAAACTGATTCCAACTGGTTTTCGCGCCTGCATCTTGTCCATTGACGGTCGCCTTCCAACTGCTGCCCCGCGCCATTAGAAAGAGAGCGGCTTCAGTGGGCTCGCCGGATAATTTGAACTCGTAATGAAATAAGGCGATGGTGTTGGGTTTGACTTGCGTCGAGTCCTGGCCAGCGACCCAGATCCACTTCATCGCGTTCTCGTCGTCGGCCTCTTGCGGGTTGTCCCAACGGATCCACTTGGCATTCCAGTTTGCTTTATC
>CBAAAA010000540.1:0-3350 GCA_964658695.1 uncultured Solirubrobacteraceae bacterium
ACCACGGTAATGGAGATGGAACATTCACCGATATTTCGGAGAGTTCAGGTGTGGCGGAGCCCGATGGGCATTACGGGCTTGGAGTTCTCATAGGCGATTTCAATGAGGACGGACTTCCTGACATTTACGTAGCTTGCGATCAGACTCCCTCGCTGCTGTACATCAATAAGGGGAATAGCAAGTTTGAAGAAGAGGGCGTACTGCGCGGAGTTGCGTTTGATCAGAACGGCAAGGCGATGTCGGGGATGGGGATCACGGCGGCGGACTACATGGGTGATGGCCACCAGAGCATTTTTCGGACGAACTTTTCGGACGAGTTTGAGACGTTATATCGCAACCATGGCGACGGCAACTTCGATGAAGTGACGCTGGAGGCGGGACTGGGGAAGAACACGCGCTACGTCGGCTGGGGTACCGGCTTCTTCGATTTCGACAATGATGGTTTAGCTGATCTTTTCCTTGTGAACGGGCACGCCTTTCCCGAAGTGGATTCGCTCAAGATCGACGTCCATTATAAGGACCGCGCGATCCTGTACCACAACGATGGAGGAGGGCGCTTTCGCGATATTTCTGATCAGGCAGGAGCTGGGATTCTAGAGAAGCATTCGTCGCGCGGAGCTGCGTTTGCGGACATTGACAATGATGGCAAAATCGCGATCGCAGTGAACAATCAGGGTGAGACGCCTTCGCTTCTAATACAACAGGCCTCGTCGCCGGGGCACTGGATCATCGTGAAGCTGGAAGGGACGCGGTCGAATCGCAACGCCATCGGAGCTAGAGTTACAGTACGAACGAACGGGCATTCACAACTGCAGGAAGTGCGGAGCGGCGGGAGCTATCTTTCGCAGAGCGATTTGCGCCTGCACTTCGGCCTGGGCACAGCGACCACGGTGGACCGAATCGAGATTACCTGGCCGGGTTCGAGGAAACAGATCATCGAGCATCAGAAGGCAGACCGGGTCGTCACGATTCGCGAGGAATAAAATGGAGTCGTCTTGAGAGCTCGTCATTTTAGCAACGCGGGAGAAGCGGGCGGAATACTTGCGAGGAGCCGCCGTGACTTTTTACGCACGCTCACGGGCGCGAGTGCGGGAGCAGCCCTATTCAGCATGACCGGGCATGCGGCACTGGGGAACGGGCTGAGGAAGAAGGTGGTGGTCGTCACGTTCGGCGGGGGAGCGCGGGACGAGGAGACGTTTATGCCGGAGGGGCAGGAAAATATTCCGTGCATGCTGAGAGAGCTGATTCCGCAGGCGACGTTTTATACGCAAGTGGTAAATCGCGGAATCCTTGGCCATTACGTTGCGACCGCCAGTCTGGCGACCGGGGTGTATGAGACCTTCAACAACTTTGCCGCAGTTCCGCCGCAAAATCCGACGGTCTTCGAATATTTCCGGCGGGAGTTAAAGCGCCCGTCCAGTGATGCCTGGGTAGTCGCTCCGAGCAATGGTTTTAATCGCATAGGCGAGAGCGGGCATCGGTCGTACGGAGCAGGCCTGGGTGCTGGAGTGATTCTGCCGAAGAGGCTGCTTGGGAATGCGCTCGCTTCGGGTAATACCGCTCGCTATGAGCATCTCTTAAGTGACAACTATGAGACTCCGCTTTACACGCCGGAACTGGCCGGCAACAAAGTGGAGCTGCACCAGATGGCGGAGATGTTGAAGCTGTCCGTAAATGATTTCACGGCACATGCCAGTAATCTCGCGAGCCCGGATGAACTTTCGGTGTATATCGCGCGGCAATTGATGAAGCAGGTGGCGCCGAGCCTCTTATGGATTACGTTGCACGACATCGACATCGCGCATTCGGGAACTTACTCGCTTTATCTACAGGGCATTCGGCGCAGTGACCGGCTGTGCGGAGAGATTTGGAAGACGATTCAGAGCGAGCCGGAATATGCGGGGAAGACTGCGATGTTTATTCTTCCGGACTTCGGGCGGGATTCCGATACGGACCCCGGCGGAAACGGATTTCAGCATCATCGAACCGGCGACGTGTTATCACGAACTACCTGGATGATGGCTCTGGGTCCGGGAATTCGACAAAACGTGGTGATTGACAGGCCAGTAGAGTCGATCGATCTGGTCCCGACACTGGGAGCGATGATGGGGTTCTCGCCCGACTTTTCGCAGGGCAAGGCTTTGACCGAGGTGGCGTGACACGATGCTTCCTTCGCAGCTCACATCGCAGAGCTTTTCGCAGTATCCGCCCGAAGCCCGAACCCTGGCGATCGATAAGTTGGCGATAATGCAGCGCTTGCCGCCAGCGTTCGTGCCGTTGTTGCTGCGCGAGGTCATTGTCTACGACTGGAAATTTCCAGCAGAGCGTCGGGAGATCGATGAACAGTTCCGCTACCTCAGTTCCCTTCCCTCCGCTGAATTCGCCAGCGAAATGGCTGCGTTTACCGCTCTCCAGTTGAGCCCTGAATTCGAGAACATCGACTGGGTCAATCGGCCCACTGATTTCTCGGAGAAGCTGAGCGCTCATTTGTGGGCCACGCATCAGCATGATGCATTTCGTTCGGCTTCGGTTGAGTACTTGGACGGAGTGAGAAAGGTGTCACGGGGGGTGGAGGCGACGCAGACGATGAGCCGCGTTGGATTGGTCGTGATCGGCCAGGGCGTGAGCGTGCCATCGATCCCGTTATTCCGCAAACTGCGGCCGATGGGAGTGCACTTTACAAACGTCGATCCTGCGGGCGGGATCGAGGATATACTCGCCGCGGCAATGGATCGCGCTGCGAAGTACCCGGAAGCATTTGCGCACTGGTACATCGACGGTGGTCGAGGGGCTGTCCAGGCGGCCTACCCATCTTTGACCTGCGTTTCGTATTCATCCCTGGATCCGATTCGCATGGCGCTTGTCAATAAGATGCGAAAGATCATGCAGCCGGGTGGCGGTGGATCGGAGGTGTTGCGAACAGTGCTCGCGCAAATCACACCAGCGGACCTGGGGCTGCCCAACTCGACCGATACCGCGGTGCTCGACCGCTTTCGAGTCAGCATGCTTACCGAAGGATCGGGTACGCAGTTGTTCAGTACGACGTTCGTGCAATGGTCAGCCCGGGAAGCATTGCGCCGTGCGCAGCCGACTACCCTGGTGGCAAGATTTGCTCCCCGCCAGAGAGAAGAGTCGATGAAAGAACTACTGGCGGGAGCAGCAACGCAAGCTGTGCCGGACCCTGAAGGTTCGCTGGTCGATGCGGACATGGGCGCATACTACACGTACATCAATCTGCAGCGACTACCCGGCCCGGAGCGGTCGGGCTTCCTGGTCTGGTTTGAAGGGCATGGGGAGGCGCTCGCCATCGGGCCGTCGCTCGGGAAAGCGCGGATCGATGCGGGCCGGGT